>CALFLU010000119.1 GCA_937880125.1 uncultured Eubacteriaceae bacterium | reverse complement strand
ATTTACGCGTTGCTGCCCATGGTGCGCAACACGCATACGGGCATAGTCAACATTGACGAGCGTATCATTGAGGCGGGGGTGGGCATGGGCAGCACGCGGCTGCAGGTGCTGACGAAAATCAAGATTCCTCTCGCTGTGCCGGTTATTTTTTCCGGCATTCGCAACATGGTCACGATGACCATCGCCCTTGCCGGGATTGCGTCGTTTATCGGCGCGGGCGGACTGGGTGTGGCGATTTATCGCGGAATTACCACGAATAATATCGCGCTGACCGTGGCGGGCAGTCTGCTCATTGCGCTGTTGGCGTTGATAACGGATTGGATTTTGGGGCTGGTCGAACAAAAAATGGCGAAACGCAGAAAGACGGCGTCACGGCGCCTGCAAGGGCGGCGGATGGCTGTCGTTGGAGCGCTTGTGCTCGTTTTGCTTATCTCCTCGACGCTCATCGGAACAAAGCTAAATGAGAAAACGCTGCATATCGCCACAAAGCCTATGACCGAGCAATATATCATCGGCGAAATGCTCGACATTATTATTGAAGAACAGACGGATATAACGGTAAAGCTCACCCAGGGCGTGGGCGGCGGCACTTCCAATATACATCCCGGCATGGAGGCGGGCGAATTTGATTTGTATCCCGAGTACACAGGCACAGGCTGGAACATTGTTTTAAAAAATACAAGCTTGTATAATGAAGACTTATTTGAACAGCTGCAAAGTGCCTACAAAGACAAGTACGACATGCAGTGGGTGGGCATGTACGGATTCAACAACACGTACGGCATAGCCGTTCGCAGAGATGTGGCGCAAAAGTATCATTTAAAAACATATTCCGATTTAAAAAATGTGGCAGGTATGCTCATCTACGGCGCGGAATATGATTTTTTTGAACGGGAAGACGGGTATAAAGCTCTTTGCGAGGCTTATGATCTGCAGTTTAAAAGCACGGTAGATTTGGATATCGGCTTAAAGTATCAGGCAATCAACGAAGGAAAAATCGATTTGATGACGATTTTTACCACCGACGGACAACTGAGCGCGGCTGACTTGGTGGTGCTCGTTGACGATAAAGGATTTTATCCTTCTTACCGCTGCGGCAACGTTATCAGAACCGAAGTGCTTGAGGCGCATCCTGAACTGGTTGCAGTACTGCTCAAATTGGAAAACAAAATCGATGATGCGGCCATGGCCAAAATGAATTATGAAGTAGAGCAGGAAGGCGAGGAGCCTGAAGAGGTTGCCCGCGCATTTTTGCTGCAACACAATTTGATTATCGACAAAGGAGGGGCAAAACAATGAACGCCATTGAATTTCAAAATATCAAAAAAACGTATGGCGACAAAACGATTATTGGCTCCTTCAGTCTTGCCATTGGGCGGGGTGAATTTGTAACGATTATCGGCACTTCGGGCAGCGGCAAGACCACGCTGGTAAAGATGGTCAATCGCTTGGTTGTCCCCGACAGCGGTACGGTGTGGATCAACGGGGAAGACATTCAGGATAAAGACCCTGTCTTGCTGCGGCGCGGCATCGGCTACGCCATTCAGGGCAGCGTGCTGTTTCCCCATATGACGGTGGAAGAAAACATCGCCTATGTGCCGAACTTGTGGAATAAAAGCGATAAAAAAAGAACGGCCTCAGCCGTCAGCAAATGGATGAAAATCGCGGGATTGGCAGACGAATTGCGGCAACAGTATCCTTATGAGTTGTCGGGCGGCGAACAGCAACGCGTGGGCATCGCACGGGCGCTTGCCGCCTCACCGCCGATATTGCTTATGGACGAGCCCTTTGGCGCGGTGGACGAAATCACGCGCAAACAGCTGCAAAAAGAACTGAAAGATATTTACGAGCAAACGGGTATTACCGTTCTTTTCATCACCCACGATATTTCGGAAGCTTTAGCGTTGGGAACGAAAGTGTTGGTGCTGGACAAGGGCGCATTGCAGCAATATGATACGCCTGATAATATTTTGAATCATCCTGCAAACGCCTTTGTTGCGCAACTTGTGGGGGACAGAAAGGGAAGCGAAAAAAACCGAGACTGCAACGACGATTTGACGGCGAAGCAACGGTCTACTCTTAAATAAGCGCGCTGGGGCAGGAGGTAAGCGCCATACAATCAAATGGACCCAAAAGATAACCCGTACGGGTTATCTTTTTTTCAACTCTACACAGGAAAAAGAAACGGTAATAGCCTTGTTATAGAGAGCGAAAATAAACAAATAGAGCGAGCCGTTCAGTCTATTCTGCACTCATGGCAAGAAGCTTGCTGAGGGTGTTATAATTTCGCGTTGTGGCGGTGATGCGAAGCTTTTTTTCAATATAATTATTACTCAGTTTGCTGCGGGCGGCGCTGCCGGGAATATAGAGATAAGCCGCCTGTGGTGTGACGTACAGTTTTTCATCTCCATAGTCCAGGTCCCGGATTTGTTCAATCAAACTTTGTTGAGGGGCACCGTTAAACAGCGTGTAAAACACACGGGCAGGGTCGCAGTCGCCTTTAAAAGGCATCTGTTTTAAAACGAAGTCGATTTCTTTCGGTGTCTTGACGACGACGGCGATATCGGCGCCGATCTGTTTTTGAATCAGTTTACGGACATGCTGAGAGAGAGTCTTCGCATCGTCTTTTGTGCTTACAACAACGTTGCCGCTTTGTATCCATGTGCGCACATCTTCGTAGCCCGCATCGGTGAGTATTTGCCGCAGCGTAGCCATAGGGACTTTGTTTTTGCCCGTGGGCATAACGCCGCGCAACAATAGAATATAAGTTTGCATGTTGAATCTGTTTCCTGTCAAAAGTTTATTTGTTGTTGATTTACCAAAACATGTGTTGATTACAGTATAAAACAAATATGGAAAAAAGGAATAAAAATATCGTCGGAGCAATACCAGCATTTCGTGTGATGTTTCACCGATAATCAAATTGCAAGCCAAATGCTTATTTCAATTATATATTGGCTATCACGGTATAACGCATGGTATAATATTGAATATTACAAAAACATTACGCAAAAATCTTCTCTGCGGAGGATGATACATGAAGGAATTGGAGAAAAAAAGCGGATATATTCCCACAGCAGACGGCGCGTTGCTGTATTATTATGAAATGGGACAAGGCACGCCCTTGGTGCTGGTGCATGGGGTGTTGTGTTCATCGCAGTTTTGGAAATACAACGTGGAAGAATTGGCAAAAGAGTACCGTGTGATTGGTTATGATTTGCGGGCGCACGGTTATTCGACGAAGGTGGCGGAAGGAAACAATATTCCTAAGTACGGCGATGATTTACACGCGTTGATTGAAGCGTTAAAATTAGAAGACGCCGCGCTGGTGGGCTGGTCGATTGGTGGACAAGTCGTCTTGGACTATTATCACAAATACGGTCAGGCGGGCAAAATCTCGAAGCTGTGCCTGGTGGACGCGCCTGTGGCACCCATGGGTGACTATGCATGGAACGCCCATGTGATGCGGGATCACAACTACGAAAAACTGGCGCAATTGCTTCAAAATATGAGCAAGAATACCGATATCTATCTGCAGTCTTTTGTGGAAAGGCAACTTCATAGCAAAGAAATCCTGGAGGCGAACAAGGGATGGATGAAAGAAGAAGTGTCCAAAATACCGATTTGGGCAGGGGTGTCCATCTTTTCGGATTTTGTGTCTCGTGATTATGTGTTCGCTTTGAAAGATGTGAATGTGCCGACTTTGGTCTTTGGAACAAATTCCCAAACCTACGCCACGGGGATACAAATGGCTCAGAAAGTTGCCGAAATGCTGCCCGACGCTGTGTTTGCCACCATTGCAGATACAGGGCACGCAATGTTTATCGATAAACCGAGCGAATTTAATCGCATCTTATTGAACTTTTTGCAATCATAGTCAATTTATACCAAAAACAGAGATATCATCAGAAAGGGAGAATCCAATGGACAAAACCGAAGCAAAGCAAAAGCTGACAAATATCATGGAAAAATTTTTGGCGCTGGCCAGCAGGCGGCTGCCGGACGATGTGTACGAAAAACTCAAAGAGCTGCGAGAAAAAGAAGATACGCCGATGCAGAAGGTGATTTATGACGCGTATTTTGAAAATCTTGAAGAAGCGGAAAAATTGGGGCGACCCAGTTGTCAAGATACGGGGCAGCTGCATTATTATATCAAGGTGGGAACGGCTTTTCCCTATTTGGATATCATCGAAGAGAGTCTCAAAGAGGCGACGCAAAAGGCCACGATGAGCGTGCCGTTGCGCCAAAATACCGTGAACTATTTTGATGAAAAAAACACCGGCGACAACACCGGAGAGCGCATTCCCTGGATAAACTGGGACATGGTTTCGGGCGGAGACGAGTTGGAAATTATCGTGTACTTTGCGGGCGGTGGTTGCTGCCTGCCGGGCAAGGCGCAGGTGTTTAAACCTTCCGACGGCTACGGCGCCATTGTGAATTATGTGTTTGATGCCGTTGCCGATTTGGGCATCAACGCGTGCCCGCCGCTCATTGTCGGTGTGGGGTTGGGGCAAAACGTGGAAAACGCCGCTGTTTTGTCTAAAAAAGCCTATTTGCGTCCTTTGGGAACCCACCATCCCCATCCAAAAGGCGCGCAGCTGGAGAAAGAGCTGCTGGAAGGGCTCAATCAATTGGGTATCGGCGCGCAGGGCATGCGGGGCGAAAATGCTGCCATGGCCGTGCACATCGAGTCTTCGGGCAGGCATCCCGCCACGCTGGCCGTGGGGGTCAATGTGGCATGCTACGCGCACAGGCGGGGCGTCATTCGCTTTGGCAAGGATATGTC
>CALFLU010000118.1 GCA_937880125.1 uncultured Eubacteriaceae bacterium | reverse complement strand
AGGCGAGCAGGCTGAGGCGGGTGGCTGAATGGGAGCGCATTGAGGGCTACATCAGCGGCGTGGAAGACGCTTTGATACGGCAGATATTGCAGCTGCGGTTTGTGGAGGGGCTGAGCTGGCAGCAGGTGGCGGCGGGCATTGGCGGCAAGAACACACAGGACAGCGTGCGCAAGGCTTGCCGGCGGCATTTGGAGAGGGGATAGGGGGGGAAAAAAAGACGGGCGACCGTCTTTTTTTATTGGAATTTGGTATAATTGTATACAATACAATGTAGATGAGAGGGTCGTAATGGATAGAATAGTACTTTTAGGAACGAATGATTTGTTGCTAGGCATACAAATGAAAAGAATGGAAGAGTTATTGATTTCGTATGATGAAAATGAAACCATGTACGATGTTAATGATTTGATTGAGTTATTTGTAGTTACTAAATATATTAATAAAAATATCTATCCAATGATGTGGTCGAGTGAAACTTTGATGCATAACCAAATGTTGGCAAAAAAGATAAAAGAAACGATTGGTCAGTATTTAGGAAAAATAAATAACAATAACTTTCTTCAGTTTTATCACGAATTAGAAAGCGGTATGCTTAGATTTCACTATGAAAGATATTTTTGGATGATTTTTAATGAATATAAAATGTGTGAAAGGATTGATAAAAGCATTATCAAAGAAGTATTAAGTGAAAAACATATTTCTATAAAAGATTTTTTGATTGGCAAAAATATTGTTGCTGAGTATGGTGATGTGCTACGTGAAAAGCTACTTAGCTCGCCTGAGTATGCGGAACTGCTTCTGGATGAATTCGTGACTGAGCACGATGATAAATGGGTGAAATATTGTTTTCCAAAAGAACTGACAATGGAAGATAGAGTAACTATGATTAAAAATTATATCGAGTATGAAGACGTGCATCCAAACTATTTGGAGCGAATAATCATGATTCGAAATGATAATAATAATTTGTGTGTTGACGACAGAATTAAATTGGCAGCTCAGCGAAAGTTCGATTTAGAACAAGAAAAAATGTTTGGTCATGAAAAAACGACGAAAAGGAAGGTTTCTGTAAAGGTAGGATTTTATAAAAATCAAAAAGACATACGGATAACTGATACGGGAAATAGTACAAAAATCGATTACAGATATTCTTTAGATTGGGTATTGAGCAATCAAGATTATCCTACACTACTCAATAATTTTATCTCCATATTCGATTATGTAGATTTGCAGCAAAGAATTACTCTTGTTACTGATGAGAGATCTTTAAGTTTATTTGAAAAATGGTTCGGCCCAAATGCAAAAAATACATATAAATATGGAGAAACATGGGAAATCATGGATATGATAGCGAATTATCAAATATCAGTATATTATCAAAAATTAAAAGCAATGGATATTATGTTAGAAAATGTGATTCAATGGTTTTTTGAAAGCTATTTAAAGGAAGAATTTTTCGTAGAGGGCTTTCGTATGAATGCCCCTTCAGAGGGGGGCACATATTTAGAAAAATGCAGACATATACTGTCGGAGATGGACGGGGTTTTAAAGCAGTACGACTACTATGTAGACGATGGATTTGTAGATCAAGCATTGTTTCAATTTGCATCAAAACCAAAAAAATTTAAAGATTGCAAAAGTAAAATCAATAAAAAATATGTTTATGGGAATAGTAGCGACTACAAAAAAATGCGCAATCTTTTATTCTCTGAAAACAGTGAGTTCGGATATGTTGAAAGAATTGAAAAAACGTATAATAATTTTTATGAATTATTGAAAAACGAAAAAGTATATGTTTCAGATTATAAGCGTTATAGGAAATATCTTGATTGGCTTGTTGAACAAGAACTCATTAAAATTAAGGATGAAGAAATTCATTTTGGAAATCTTTATAAAGTTGCTGTGTTAAAAGATTTATGGGATAATCAAGTTATTAGTTATTGGCATTTGAATAAAAGGATGCGCGACGAAATAGATAAAATGATATCGTGCAATGATTTGATATATAAAAACGAATTGTTCTCTTTACCTGAACAAGAATATTTTGATTATCATTTAAATAGAGCGACTTTTGTAAATGGATTGGATATTAGAAATAGATATGCACATGGAAATCAGCCTACTGACGAAAAAACACATTATGAAGATTATATGATTATTTTAAAACTATTTGTTTTAATAGTCATAAAAATTAATGATGAGATGATTCTGGTGGACAGATTTTTCAATGACAAGAATTGATTTATTAGCTATTAATGTGCAGAGGTAAGACGTCTGGCGGTGAGGCGGGATATGAGAATGCGCAAAAGGAAAGAGTGGACAAGGGGCGACAGGCTGCGGTTTGGTGGCGTGGCGTTTTTGGCGGCGGCGCTGGTATTGGAGGCACTGCCTTATGGGGCGGTGCTAATTTTTGCGCCTTCGCCCACGGAGCGCGTGGTGCGGACGTATTCGTATTTTCATTTTGAGGTGTTTGCTTATGGCAATTTTCCGCCTTTTTTGACGGCGGTGATGACGTGTGCAGCGTTGTCTGTTGTGCTTGTGCGTTTGTTGATGTGGGTAAGCAGAGGCAGGCCGGCAGGGCAGCGGGGGATTTGGGCGTGGTTGCCTTGGTGTTGTCGCTTGCCAATTTGCTTTATGGCTTGGAATATATGACTGCGGTGTCTTGGGGGATATCGGTTTTGTTGGCGGGCTTTGTGCTATGCGAAAAACAGGCGCAAAGGACGGGCAAACAGCGAAAATAATCAGGCAGGTGCAGGGTGTTTTGGTGGGGGCTGCACGGATAGGCGCTTGACGGCTGTTGGAGATGGTTGAGCGTGCGGAGAAGGGTGTGTGGTAGAACAGCGGGGATAAAAGGGCTGTGGGTTAGGTTGAAAGTGAGAAAGATAGAGGGTTATGAGAGATTCATAAGTAGAGAAGGCGTGTGGGTTTTAGTTTGGGGGGAAAGAGGTCGGAGGGTGTGGGGTGTTGTCGGGAAGTAGGTGAAGAGTAGGAGAGGGTTGTGTGGTGGGTTTGAAAGGATCGGAGGGCGCAAGGTAGATTCAAGCAACAGAAGGGAGAAAGATAAAAGGGTTGTGGGGTTGGTTTGGGTGGAAAGCAGCAAAGGGCAGCGGGGATATGAAAAGGATATGGAGAAGGATGCGTATCGTTGAATAGAAAAAGGCAAAGGGCTGTGGGGTGGGTTTTGGCAGAAAACAGCAAAGGGCAGCGGGGGCTGTTTGCGGATATGGAGAAGGATGTGTAGCGTTGAATAGAAAAAGGCAAAGGGCTGTGGGGATATGAAAAGGATATGGAGAAGGATGCGTAGCGTTGAATAGAAAAAGGCAAAGGGCTGTGGGGTGGGTTTGAGTGGAGAACAAGACGGGCTGCGGGGGTTAAAGAAGGACAAAGGTTGTGCGGTTGATTTAAAAGGAAAAAAAGAAAGGGCTGTGGGGTGGGTGCAATATGATAAAAAGGCAGAAGAGTGTGCGTTGATTTAAGGAGATAGAGAGATAAAAGGGTTGTGGGGTTGGTTTGGGTGGAAAGCAGCAAAGGGCATCGGGGATATGAAAAGGATATGGAGAAGGATGTGTAGCGTTGAATAGAAAAAGGCAAAGGGCTGTGGGGTGGGTGCAATAGGATAAAAAGGTAGAAGAGTGTGCGTTGATTTAAGGAGATAGAAAGATAAAAGGGCTGCGGATTGAGTGCAATATGATAGAAAGTTAGAATGGCTGTGCGGTTGATTTAAGGAGATAGAGACAGAAAGGTTGATTCAAGAAGGGTGGCGGATGGAAGGTCTGTGGGGAGTGTTCGACAGGATAGAGGCTGTGCGGTGGATTCAAGAAGATAGAGGGATAGCGGCTGTGCGGTTGGCTTTAGAAGTCTGAAGAATAGAGGGATAAAGGGATAAAGGACGTGTAGGGAATTCAAAAAAGAGCGCAAGAGGGATTTTGGGGCAATGTAAGGGCAGAGGGGCAGAGGGCGTCAGCGGGAGGTGATGTAGTCGAGGAGTGGTTGGATGGCGGCTTTGTCGGACGCGTCGTAGGAGCCGACTGTGGCGACGGGTTGTGTGGCGAGGGTGGGATTTTTTTTACGGTCTTGGCGGCGGATATATTTGACGGCCATGCGCAAGAGGGCGGCATAGAAAAAGCCCAGTTTTTCGAAGCGGATTCCGCCTTGCATATAAAAAATCGGCAGGGTGCCAACGCCGTTGCGTTCTTGGATTTCGGCGATGATTTGCGGTGTGAGCGGAGAGGTGCCCACGGCAAAGGCAGCTGCGAGGTTGGGTGTGAAGGTTTTGATTTTTTCGAGGCCCATGACGAGACCTGCGCGGACCCAACCGCCAAAGATGACGACGTCGTAGGGTGAGAGGTTATCGACGGTGACGGAGCTGAGGGGAATGACGGGGCATGAAAGCTCGGAGGCGGTCCAGTGGGCGTATTGCTCGGTGAAGCCGGTATGGCTTTGATAGATGACGATGGGTTTCATAGGGGCTCCTTTTTTTTTGCGAAAAATGCAGTTGTCGGTGGTGGGTGCACGCTCGTAACGTTTACATATATTGTAAATATAACATTTTTTGCGTATTTGTCAACCGTATACGGACAAATTGTGATTGGGCGAATTTGCGCGAAGGCAGGATTCTGTATGGGTGAGAATGGTGGAGTGGGTGATGTGGGAGAAAGGCAAAAGTGCGAAAATGCAAAGGAGCGGCGGGTTGTGGTGGGTAAGGATAAGGGCGGAGCGGGTGCGTGGTGTGTTATAACAGCGGGTGTTTACAGAGATGGATGCGGCGGGGGGGGGGGGGGTT
>CALFLU010000117.1 GCA_937880125.1 uncultured Eubacteriaceae bacterium | reverse complement strand
GATGCCACGCTTTTCACGGCATAACAATACCTGCACCCGCCTATGCAGCTGTCGTAGGCGCCGATATCGATGCTCTCGATGCATCCGCAGGCAGGGCGCTGATTTTTATCTTTGCCTGCATTTAAAGTATATCCTACTATCTCTTCGATGATTGTTTTATCAATACATGCGCCGTGACCGATACCATACTGCAGCAAATTTGTCTCCTCCGCACAGCTATCGATTTGCATCTCGTTTTCTCGCGCGATTTCACCGAAAGCCTTTGCAACCAAGCGGATTTTTTCTTCCGAAATGCCGCCGCACAGCTCTGATATGACCTGCGTCGACATGGTTCGGTAGCAGTCAACAAAGCTGATAATACACCGTTTTGTATGCCCGCGCAGCTGCTTTGCCATCTGAGCAAACGCCTTGATGTGAAAGTCCACCGTGTAACTTTCATTAATGATAATGGGATCGTAGCGCCATACAACCCTGCCGCTTCCAATGGCATCGCTCAGCGCACAAAAGACATCGAGCAACCTCTGCTTATCGGGCAGTCTTTGCTCCATCTCTTTTGCGTAGGGCGTTAAGGTAAACTGAAAGTAATAGGTATGCCCCATCTCGTCAATCTCCCGCAGATGCCTCAGCATCGGCGTCGGGTTTTTCGTCCAAAACACCAGACAGTCCACCACGTCTCGGCTGAGCGCCACTTTTGCGTATCGATTTTTGTTGTAGGGATTTTGAACGAGCACATACCTCTCCCGCAGTCTGTTTAAAAGCCACTGCCCGTAATAAGCAGGGATATCCGTCCTGCGGCTGGCGCTGACAATCATGCTTTGCCACTCATCTTTCTCATAGGCGTCTATTTATTTTCCGCTTCCAGTCTCAGCAGCGCCTCTTTCATATCCAGCCCGCTGGCATAACCCACCATTTTTCCGTTTGCGCCAATCACGCGATGGCAGGGCACGGCAATGGCGATGGGGTTTTTGTTGTTTGCCATCCCCACGGCGCGGCTGGCCTTGGCGTTGCCCACCGCAACGGCAATGTCCTTATAAGACCTTGTTTCTCCGTAGGGAATGGCGCAAAGGGCCTCCCACACGCTTTTTTGAAAAGCGGTGCCGTTCATTTCATAGGGAAAATCAAACTCTTTGCGCTTGCCGTCGAAATACTCTTTCAACTGCCTGTTCACCTCATCGGTGAGCGGAGTTGAACTGCCTCTGTCTTGTGTATCATCGGTCGTTTTTTTCAGACGTGTAATGTTTGCGCCCCTATACTCAATGCGAATGAGTCCCACCGGGGTATCATAGATCGCATAGCCTTGCTCCATTTTGCATCACTCCTTTGTTTCTTGTTTGCGCTTTTGCGCCTCTTTTCGATAAGCGCCGGGAGCCTGTCCGGTTTGTGATTTAAAAAACCGATAAAACGCCGACAGGCTGTTAAATCCTCCGCTGTAGGCGATATCGATGATTTTTTCTGTGGTCTCTTCCAGCAATCTCTTCACTTCTTTTATCCGCAATTCGTTGATATATTCGTTCGGCGTTAAGCCATATGCTTCTTTGAAGAGTTTTGCTGCCGTGCGTTGCGAGATACCAACTCGGCGAAGTTCTTCCACAAACATCATTTTTTCTGTCCATTTATCTTCGATGAATTTCCTGATTTTTAGTGCCGCTTCTTTTGCAGGGTCATATGCCGCCAAATCACTGCGACATCGCTTGCAGGGGCGAAATCCCGCCTGTTGCGCTTCGTTGGCTGTGTAAAAAAACAACATGTTTTCTTCTTTTGGCGGGCGCGATTTGCAGGAGGGGCGGCAAAAGATGCCCGTGGATTTTACCGCGTAAAAAAACAGCCCGTCATAGCGTGTGTCACTTGTCATTACCGCTTTTAACATCTGACTTTCTCTCATCGTTACCTCACCTCAAACGGTTTTGTCATCGCTTTACTTTTGATCCGCTCCGTTTATCATTATTTTTAATTATATCATACTCCCAACCGCGCAATATTTCTTCCGAAAATCGGTCAAGCAATTTTTTTTGCATATCTCTCAGAATTTGCAATTCAAAAAACCTCAAACCGCTTTTTATTTAAAGCATTCGAGGCTTCGCTGATGCATCAAGTATTTGTTATCTACGTTTATTTTTCTTCTTTTCGCCAAAACGCTTTGTAGTCTGCTTTGTCGGCAATGTTAAAAGCGATGATTTTTTCAAGCAGAGCGTAATCTGTCGGTTGCGCCCACTTCATGCGTATCAGCATCTTGCTGTGCTCATATCCCGCTTTTATAATTTCTTCCGAAAAACGGTCCAGCGCCGCCTTTTCAGGTGCCACAGCGATATGCCCTTTGGCTATGCTGAAGGCGATGATAAAGGTACCGTGATCGGTAAACATGGGTTGGTTCCAGGCAATGCGCGTCTTGAGGTTCGGAAATGTTTTTGCAACCCAATTTAAGATTTCTTCCAATTTTTTTCGATGCTGCTCATCTTCAATGTTGTTTAAATATTGTGCAAACTCTTTCATCTCTTACCGCATCCGCCTTTTAACGATTTTATTTTAATATTATACCATGCCTTGCTTTGTTTTATTATGAAACAAGTTGATTATTTACTTTTTAAATCGTCAATCTCTCCCATATCCGGCAGCCAAACCGCAGAGGCATCGATAAAGTTGCTGCTGTCTTTGGCCTGGCCGTTAAAGGTAGAGGCAATTTCACCTTCTAACTGCCCCCGGGCGCTCTTTGCGCGCAACAAACAAAACTCTTTGATCGTTTCAACCGCCAACTGGTGGTCTTCAAAGGAACAAAAAGCCGTGGGGTCGCGCTCCACATAGGGGGCGATTTGTGCGGAAATGCGCGCAATTTCTTCCTCAAAATATCCGCTCTCAAAGTATTGGGTGAGAAACTGATCAAAATAGGCACGATATTGCCTAAAATATGCCTTTTGGCGCATAATTTGGTGATATAAAGGCCGATTGTGAAGAACTTCCTTGTGCGCAGGCGTATCAATGGGATAGTTGACATAGAGCTGCGCATCATTAATCGGATGGGGCATTCCCAGCGAATAGGTGCCGAAAGCCAAATTATAATCCCAGGGAATCATGCTCAGTTTTCCATCCTGCTCATACAGAAAATAATTGTGTCCCGTTTTGCCCAGGTAGCTGTCTAAGTTTACGACAAAAACTTGCGGCACAAAATAACGCAGCACTTCGTCAACATTCACCGCGCTGTCGATGTTTTTTCCCGTAGAGAGCGTTTTTAGCGCACCAATCAGCCGCCTTTTGTCAGCGGGTGTGGGTTCAAACTTCGCATTGCGAAAAATGTTGTCATAGCTTTTGAATGCCTCATCTATATAGCGAAGTGCCACATCGGCGTTTTCATCTTTTAAGGATTTATAATCCGGTTTATAAATTTGTCCGTAATCGCTGCCAAAGTTGCGTTTGGCAAAGGACTCTTCGGGCTCTTCGATTGCCAAAAACAAACCCCAATCCTCTCCGTTGACCGTTACCCAAACATAGCTGCAAAGCGGGGTGGGCACACCCATGTGCGTCATCATGTCATAGGTTAAGTATGTTTTTAGATAGCTGTTATCCTGAAAAGAAGAATCCAAAGAAAACTTATCCAGCCCATAATAATTGCTTTGCACATAATAATCCAGCTCAATCTTCAGACTGTAACGGTCGGAGCCGTATTTTTCCGTAAGCCTCATCGAATTATTGCCCTTGGCGCGCAGAGCCACTTGTTCAAAGGTCTCGCCGTCTATGACCACCGTGCAAGAGGTGTATTTTTCATCTGTGGCCGTGTCCAAAAATTTTTGCCAATCCTCTATAACAATATCCACTGTGTGCACATAGCTGTCGTCAAAGAGACGTTGGGCATAAACCGGCTTAGCGTCGGCACGGCGAAGTCCGAGTTTTTCACCGTTCATAAACAGCACGGTCACTATCACAGCCAGTCCAATGGCAATCAACACAATTTTATCCGTATGCCGATGCTTTAACATATTTTCAACTCATATAATCGCCGTTGTAAGAAACCATCACGGCATGGCTGATTCCGGGTCTGCCCACCAACATGTTAAAAAATTCGCTGCTCGATTCCTTTAACCGAACTTCATAATTGAGCTCAATGCACCCCGGTGCAACACTTTTGCTTTTTAATGCAATCCTTTTTACATGTGCTTCAATAAAGGTATATGCATCCTGTTCACAACTCGTCGAATCGCAATGCAATACGAGAATATATGGCTGGTCATAATCTTTATGCTGAGAAAACAATAACAGCCCCCCGCCGATAAATATACTGCCAAATACCGCCAAAACAATGAGTCCCGCTGCCAACACAATGCCAACGGCAATGCTCCAAAACAAAAAGGCAATATCCGACGGCTCTTTGATGGCTGTACGAAAACGCACGATAGAAAGCGCACCCACCATGCCCAAAGACAGCACGATGTTGCTGGAAACCGCTAAGATAATCAGTGTCGAAATCATCGCCAGCACAATCAGTGTCACGCCGAAAGCAGCAGAATACATCACCCCTGCATAGCTTTTTTTATAGACAAAGAAAATAAATAGCCCTAAGGCAAAGGCAAGCAACAGAGCAAGGACCATATCCATCAAAGAAACATTGCCGATGTTTTCCAAAAAACTCGATTTAAAAATATCCTGAAAAGTCGTGGTCAAAATCATTACGCCACCTCCTGTTGTTTAATCGTATCGACGAGCCGCCGCGTATTTGGAATAAGCTGCGGCGCGGCGATTGGGTGTTTGCACTGCCAGACGCACGACGTCGGGCAAATAAGCATCATATTTTACTTCCAAAACCGTCATAATATCAAAGATGTCCACGTGCGGGAAAACCGGGTCAAAGAAATCCATGTGGCGCAACCCTGTTTGCAGTTTTCGATCCAGTGTTACGCGCACGTTGCCCGCTTCATAAAGAAACGCTTCTCTCTCATAGCGCACCGCCACGGTAGGGCGAAGCAATTGTCCTTTTATTTTGCTGTACAGCTCTATAAATAAAGCATTATCGCTTTGCAATAAAAAAGAATATTCTCCGTTCATTAATTGTTCTGCCTGTTGTCTTGAAAGAGGCGCTGTGTATTTTGCACACAGACCTCCGATTTTTATTTTTTTCTCCAATCGGATAAAAGATGTATCGTCATTATAATAGCGCAAACGAAATTTTTCTCGCTGATTTACGCCATCCAGTTTTTGGCGCAGTGCTTTGTCGTCCGGTGTATCAAAATACATGCTGCTCACACGGTATCTACCGTGTGAGTCAGCATGCTTATCATAAGGGAACAATTTTTGCAATCGCGCCGACAGCACCATGTCATCTGCTTTATTGATCAAATGTTTGTATTCATGACGCATCTTTGGCGGTTGTTTTTCATTAATCGTCATAACCCGAATCACCATAATCGCTGTTGTCGTAATCGCTGTATCCGCTGTCATTATTGGCAGGCGGAGCCGGAGCAGGCGCAGGGGCGGGCGCGGGCGCTTCATAAGGGCTGTCACTATAGTCGGTTACACCGTCACTGTTGGGACCGTAGTCACTGTCGTCATAATCAGTTACACCATCATTGTTGGGACCATAATCACTGTCGTCATAATCGGTTACGCCATCATTATTGGGACCGTAATCCGTATCGTCATAGTCGGTTACACCGTCGTTGTCGGGGCCGTAATCCGTGTCGTTATAATTGCTCATACCATAGTTGCTGGCACCTTGCACCATCACAGGACTTTGCCAGTTTTGGCTGCCTACATAGCCGCGCACATCATTGATGATTTCACTTAAAAAGGCTTCGCTGGGCAGTTTGGATCCTTTTTCAACTTCAATGGTAATTTGGCGTTTTTCGCCTTCCACTTCTTCAACAAAATAACCTGCCTCACCAATGGCCGCAACCAATTCGCTGACTACCTGGCGGCACTGCTTACCTTCATATGCCGTATAGGCTTCGAGGATTTTTTTTCCGTCGTTGTTGCGTCCTTTAACCTCAGTTACCATTCCCGCATCATCATAGGCGATTGAAATTTCGGGATTCACTTTCAAATACAGCATTCCTCCGGTTTTCATTGCCGCTCCTTGCGAGCAGCCGGCCAATCCTACGATGCTGAGTATAAACATCACCGCAAGCACCAGTGTAAAAATACGTTTTTGTTTCTTCATAACAACTCTCCTTTTCTCCATTCAATTTTGTTCCTTATGTTCGTAGAATACGAAAGGTATTTTCCCAAAACGGGGTCGAGGGGAAATTTTTTAAACAATCACATTCGTTTTATTTAATCGTCATAGTCCGAATCCCCGTCATCGTCAATTTCATCATAGCCGCTGTCTGCATCGTCATCGTATTCATCTCTATCATCATAAGGGCTGTCTGAGCCGCCATCATCGTCATCGCCGTATTCATTGTCACCATAGGGGCTTTGTTCGTCATAGTCGGTGGATTCAATGGGTATAATGATCTTGTAGCCGTCTTGATTTCTTTGTTCCACCTCAATGGTCACTGAGGTCTTGTCTTTTAAATATCCGTTTAAGTGTTCGCTCAACCCTTCACTGGTGGTCAATACCCAATTGTCGTCTTTGGCATCTAAGGTCAAATGAATCGTGCCGCCCTCTGACAAATATCCCATAGCGATGGCTCTGTCCATCAATTCGTCCATCACGGGGTCAAGTTCTTTATTTTTATAAACATATCCTTCTATCAATCGTTTTCCGTCATCATTTAACCCGTCAATATCCACAACCGCATTGTTTCGAGTCACATCGACGCGCAACTCCGGATTGATGCTTACATACACCGAGGCAAAAGGCGTCATCATCATATTCGCAAGCCCCGCCACCAACAGCACAAAGCACGCTGCCGCCGCTGTTATTTTGTATACCCAGGAGCGAGATTTCATTTTCAATGGCGTCGAGGTCTCATTCATCTCCACAATATCCGTCACCGTCTGCCCCACTTCATAATGAAAGTTGGCAACTTTGCGAAAATTGCATTCTTCATCTAACACAATGGCATAACTGAGATGACATTCCATAACCAAATATGTCATATCGTTCTACCCCCTCTTTTACTTAGCGCATGTTTCAAATGCCCGCGAATGATTTCGTATCCGTTGGTTTGAATCAGCAGCAATGCTATAATATATTTACGATGGCGTTCCAGTGTTTTTCGCACAGCGCCTGATCCGTCTGCCAGGCTCGCCAAGGGCAATTTTTTTGTTTTCAGCAATTCTTCCAAAATTTCCGGGTTTTCTATGGCATAGCGCACAGCGCGCCCGCAAGCCTCGCGGGTCGATGCTTGTTTCGGCGAATTTTCCGCCACATCTGTAAGACTTATTTTGTACTCAGCCATTATTTTACTCAGTTCTTCAATTTCCCTCTTCGTGGCAAACAACCCTTCCCTGCGCTCATAATCATTGACATCATCTGCCATTTTCTCTTCCAGCGTTTTGTCGTCTTCGTTTTGTGCCGCATCCAATGAAACATGCCCAAAATGGCGCTTTTCTTTGCGCTGAAAATCGATTAGTCGACTGCGAATCAATAAAGCCGCATATTTCATAAACGCTCCTCTTTCCTTGGAATATCCGCCGATTGCTTCATGAAAGGCAATCATGGCAACGCTTAACTCGTCATCTTGGTCCGTGCAAGGACGTTGAAGAAACTTCGTAGCTTCCGACTTAATGAAAGGCAAATATTGGCGTATCAAATCATCAGCATCTTTCATGCTGGCTTTTGCTGCAGTTACTTGCTTGATGATCAAATGCTCTTGCTGCATATTGGCCTCCCGCTTGTCAAGCATTCTCTTCCTAATTAGTATACGTATCTATGTTAAAAAAATCGGGGTCGATACCTGTTTGATATACTCAAACGCACAACCCGTCTTTTTTGCAAAAAATTTGCGCTATAGATGTTTCTTCTTGCACTATATTATATCTTACTTCCAAAAAAAACTCCAAAATTTCCTCGGTTTTTTTTGCAAATCAATCCTTTGTCACCAGCAAAATATTTTTTTATGCTATGAAATCAAAGCAGCAATACAGTCTTTCAAACAAAAAACCGCCTCTGCTTCAAACCATGGGTTCTTTGCAAACCAGCGAAAATTGAGCGGTGACGGATGCACAATCGGAAAATACCCGGGCAAATATTCTCTATATGCTCTCACAGTTTCTGTAAGGTTTTTTTTGCACCTGTCGGCAAGATAAAATTTTTGTGCATATTGACCCGCCAATACAAACAGTTGCGCATGCGGCATGCACTTAAGAATTTTTGGATGCCACAAAGGCGCAAAGTCTTTGCGCGGCGGCAAGTCACCCGTTTTTCCTTTGCCTTGATAATAAAAATCCATCGGCAAAATTGCAATCTTGGATTCATCGCGAAAAACAGCTTCGCTGATGCCCATCCACTTCATCAGTCTTTCGCCGCTGGCATCTGCCCAGGCTTTTTTCTCCTCTTGCGCTTTGCTGCCCGGCGCATGACCCACAATCACAATCTTTGCTCTCTCGTCTGCCGAAAACAAAGGGCTATAGCCGCGCTCTAAAAAAATGCCGTTATCTGCATGATTAATAATTTCATGGCGAATCTGTTCAATGCGCTCATCCATTTGCTGCTCCTGTGCCTTTCTCATAAATTTTATCTAAAAATACGTTTACCACAATTGCCTTTGCCTTAATATTGTTTTGTCATCCGTGTTCTTTTCTGCAACGCCCTTATCGCCGATCTCATCATTTATCAAGCTGCTCAGACATAGACAGCGCTTTGCCGCATTTGTAGTATGCCCCCCAATCCTGCGCGTTCTTTGCAATCTCTATCCAATCACCGATAGATTTGCCGCGACCCTTGCCCACAGACAGATAAAATGATATCATACAACATATCATCTATCGTAAAGGAAATCGATATGCAAAAAAACATTCCGCTGATGGCAGCAATCGTCGTTGTCCCCACCGTATTGGGAATGGTTCTCTTTGGCCTGTGGTTAGGTTCAGGCACCATTACGCTCAAGGCGTTTATCTTAAATTATATCCTTGGCTTTGCCTTGGCAATGTTGGTTTTGCTTGTTTTGCCCACCGATAAAATCGCAAATTTTTTCATCACACGTTTCAAATTGGATCCGACAAAACTGCCTTTCACCATTTGGATGAATGCTTCCATCAACATCGCCTTTGCTTTTATCGTAGGCTTTGGTTCAACGTTTCTCAATGTTTTTATCTTGGCAAAACAAAGCATGCACACTGTTTTTATGGGCATGCTCAAAACTTTTTTGCCCATGTTTCTCGTCAGCTACATCATCTCTTCTGTCTGCCTCAAGCAATACAACAAAATCATGGCGAAAAGAGCTTCGCAAAATCCTGCCCGTAAAACACAGCCATGATAATCCCATTCTGTGCAAATAAATAGAACCTACCCTGGGCAGAAACTTTGACCTTACTCTATTATTTTTTTGTACAAGCCTCTCCCTAAAAAATGAAATAAATCCTCTATCTCTTAAAATTTGGAGCTGCTGTCTGATTTTTGCACGGACATTATTATTATCCGGATGTTTTTGACTTAATACATCTTCAAATTCATACATTTCCTGAATCGTAAATTCCAAACCGGGCAAGCTGTTTACGCAATGCAATATATCCAACAACCACCCCCTGGCAGACAAGTTGCTCACCTCCAACTGCCTCGATAGGTTGAGCTTTGAAATAACTTCTTTTTTTGCTGATATTTCTTTATTTTTCACGATATAAATTCTGCCTTGTCGCGGAATGCTGTTTAATAATATGTTGCATCCCACCCATCCCGCTCGCTTGGCAGTTTCGCTCAGTGGTTTTCGTTTCTCAATAATCTGCGGAACAAAAAAATGTTTGGGGACAACGACAAAATTTGTGATTTCCAGCCTTTCTTGTTCATAGGTTAGGAACATAAAATCCGGGTTGGCATCACTTGTTATTCGCCCAATCATGGCATTATAGGATCCGTCCACGATTTTGTCGCCCATTCTGCCGCTTTTACTTTTTAATTCATATTCACTTTGACAGTTTGAACAATACAAATCCGCAACTGGCTTGTTATTCGTAAAGCGCTGTAAGGGCATCGCTCCGCAGCGAGGGCAATACATATTCTTTGCTGCCCAGTTTTCCGTCATCACTCTTATGCCCTGGGAGACGCTTTTGTATTTTTGTGCCAAGGAAGCATCCAAACCCAAATTCATGTGCTTCTCTCCATTTCATTCATTACTAAAACACATCGATTCCATCTGTTCAAAACCATCTTAGCATATTGCAAATTTATATTCACATTATATTTTTCTTTATGAATCTAGAGGATAAAAATACCTCTAACAAAAAACGAAATCTCAACAAAAGATTTCGCTTTCAGTTTAACTTTTCCTTATATGCTTCTACGATAAGGTTTTCTTCGCTCTGAGTTTTTCAAGTAGCTTCAGCCAATTTTATCCAAAAGCATCTTCGCGCAATCGATCTGGTTGGGAATATTGCCGTTTTCGTCTTTGATACGCCAAATATCAGGGGTAATTTCGTCCGCCACAACCACTTTTCCGTTTTCGTCATAGCCGAACTCAATTTTAAAATCGATTAAGCTATAGCCCATATCGGCCAACTCTTTTTTCAACACCTCGCCCACTTTTACCAACAAACCCAACGCCTCATCATACTGCCCCGGCGCAAGCAAGCCCTTCATCAAGCACAGTCGCTCGCTGATTAACGGATCTCCCTGTTCGTCAGACTTCAAGGTCACTTCCAGATAGGGCGGCTCAAAGGCGATGCCTTCCTCAAGCGCAAAGCGTCGACACATGCTGCCCGCAGTAAAATAGCGCAGCACAAACTCCAGCGGCGGCACGGTAACCTTGCGCACTTCCATCAGCCCTTTGTCAATATCCGCTCCCTTATAATGCGTGGGAATGCCGTTTTTCTCCATCAATTCAAAAAAGTAGTTCGATATTTTCAGCCCGATTTTTCCTTTACCCTCAACGCTTCCGCCTACCGTGTTAGACCCGGGGTCAAAAACGCCGTTTTCACCGGTCGCGCTGTCTTTGAACAGCAAATATACCGCACCCGTCGCCTCGTCAGTCAACACATCTTTTGTTTTGCCCTCATACAATGTTTTCATTTTGCGATGTCTCCTTAAAAATCTGTATCTGCAAATATTATAAATTTCGTAATTATTTTTCCAAACAACAACCTTTTCCCAAGCAGTTCAAACATTTTTTTATCAAAATCTCAGATGAAATTGGTTTTATTTATAAAGTGTAACATAAAAAAAGTCAATACCCAAGTCTTAGCTGAGATGGTTCAATATAATAATAAAATGACACCCTGCGCCATCGATGAAAAGTAGTAAAAACTCTCCTCACAAACTCTAAAGCCATTGAAGGGTTTTTGTAAAAATATCTCGTTTGCGAACCTCATTTGCGCAGATGAAAAAAGTGTCTTTTACCCCGTATTTCCTTGATAAAACCTTTATTGGCAATACACACAACACGGACTTTTTATTATTGCAAAATTTTGTGGATTTTATCAGAAAAAACCTTGTAAATTGCACAAAGTATGTTAGTATTTATGCATGATATTTAATTATCAATCTAAATAACATTTTAAAATCGAAGGAGAAAAAAATGGCAAAATTTACTCGTGGATGGCAATTTACCGGAACAAACGAACCTTTGACTTTAGTGGAAAAACCGCTGGAAGAATTGGAAGAAGGGTTTGTTCGAATCAAAGTTAAAAATGCAGGCCTTTGTTCGTCAGATGTTGGCGCACTGCATGATCCGACTTGGATGAGCATGATTTCTGTTCCCCGTATTCTCGGACATGAAATTTCAGGCGAAATTATGGAATTAGGCAAAAATGTTGAAGGTTGGAAAATCGGCGACAGAGTGGCTATTTGCCCGATGCCCTATGAAGGCGCATACGGCCCCGGATACGGCAGAGATGGCGGATATGGCACCATCACTTCGGCACACTCTTCCATGCTTATCAAAATTCCCGACAACGTAGGCTATGACCAAGCAGCTGCTGCCACCGACGCAGGCATGACCTCTTACCATGCTGTTGCAGTCAGAGGCGAAGTAAAAGAAGGCACAAAAGTAGGCATCATCGGCCTTGGTGGCCTCGGAACCGTTGGTATGGACGTTGCTGTGGGCAAAGGCGCTCAAGTATACGTAGCTACCAGAAAAGAAGCTGCGCAGAAAAAAGCTTTAGAACACGGTGTATTCAAAGTTGCCGCAAACATCAAAGACTTCAAAGACGATCAATTGGACGTTATTGTTGACTTTGCAGGTGCGGGAATCACCACAAAAGAAGCTCTTGAAACAGTAAAACCGGGCGGCAAAGTAGTTCTCGTAGGCATGCATAACCTCGAATTTCCCATCAATGCCACAGACATGATTCTTCGTCAAACCGAACTGGTGGGCTCCATGGGCGGAACAAGAGACGATATTGCGGACGTTATCCAATTGGTCAGCGAAGGCAAACTCAAAATCGGCGTTGAAATGATTCCGTTAAGTGAAGTTGCCAACGGCCTTAAGAGACTGGAAGACGGCAAAGCCGACGACCGCTTGGTCATGTACACCACAGACGAAGATTTTGAATAAAAACATCTTCAAAATCAATTTAGCACTCAAATAAATCAATAAAAAAAGCAGGTGCCGCGAAATGATTTTTATCTATTCGCGGCATCTGCTTTATTATTACTATATGATTTCATTTGAACTTAATGACTTATTCTTTCAAAAATCCAGATATATCGAAAGCTCATTTTAGTGTAGCCGTATTAAATTCATAGTTTTTTCGATTTGACGATCCATTCAATACCAGTTCTCATCCCTATTGTTTGTAGACCACTAAAAACCATTAACAGTGAATAGATATAAATTGTGGTATTTCTCCTGTTTTTATATACTCACTATACAATTTATATAGAATTCTCAACGCCATTCTATCATTTGAACTTGTACTATCTCGAAAAATCCTTTTCGAATTCTCGATAATAATTTTTTCACTCTTTAACAATTCTTCATAATCGACTTCCGGATAAACTTTTCTCTCTATCCATTCTTTTTTTCCATTTGGTTTCTTTTTACATTTTCTGATAACCGTAGGTTCAGAGAAAAATTCCTTTCCTATAATGATCATCCCGTCCATATCCGTAAATGCTTCGCTATAAGAGTTGAAATCAACATTTAAATCATAGGAGGAATAAGCATATAAATAAAATTCGCCGTCCTCATCTATTAATCGAGAATATGCCCCATATCCCACACTCATATTGTTCACCTCTGCCAAAACTTTACCACATTTTCAAAAAAATCAATCGAATATATAACGAATGACTCTTCATATTACATGATGATTTTTACTCTAAAATCAATTGTATAATAACCTATACACCATTAGGAAAATGTAAAGGTATCTAAAACACGGTGCACTCTGCTAAATCAATTCCGTGGTATTTAGCGACCCTACTCCCACTCGCTCTTGGTAAACGAAACTTAACACATTTTGTTTATGCCATTTTGCTCGTGGTATTTGTATTGTATCAATTATCCATGAGTTTTGGGCTATCTAATTTTTTGTTGCCAGATTGTTGCCGGTTAGTTTGCAGTTCCATCAATGATAGTCTGCGCAAAATCTTTCGCTCCCTGTAAAAGCTTGTATTTATATGCCTTCGTGTTGTTAGGGTCTGGTTCTGACTTAAACCAACTTTTGTTCCTTGTAAATATACCATTAATTTTAGATTTTGTTGCAGGTAAGCCTAGCATATCAGTCAATAAATATTGAATATCTGCAACAGAGAAACTGTCTCCTTTACCCTCCACTGTAACAATATAGAGAGTAAGAATCATTTGTCTCTTGAATGTGCTTTGGCTTTTTATTTCCGGGTAGTTTTTAAGATTCAAACCATCTGCACAAAGGGCAGAATATATAGAAGCTTGTTTGCTTCTGGGCTTTCTGGGTTTAGCTGTTTTGGGTTTCTCAATCCCATTTTCTTTTGGTTGGTATGCTTCAACATATCTGATTCCTACATCGGTTAGTATGTACGACTTAGGAATTTTCTTTTCAGAGTTAGGATCATCCATAATATAGCCTTTTTGCGCTAATCGCTGCAATAAGTCACTATAGTTTGAATATTTCCCCCTTCTGGCATCTACATAGTATTGCTTTACTGACTCGGAAGTAAATGACTGCACACCATTCTTTTTCTCATCATAATACACTGCTATTAAAGTGAAATCTTGATCAGACAGAACACCAAGGTCCTTAATATATGAAGAGAGACTTGTCCTAGCAAAATCGATAGTTAAAGGATTTGAAGGCACATCAATTTCTGGCATCGCATCAGTTTCAGACGTCAAAAGCATAGCAGGTTCATTGATCGCCTCTATATACTGCGGCGCTTTTTCTATCCCACGAGTGCGTACAATAGCTTCAACCGCAGAAGGAAGAAGGGTATTTGTAAAAATGCTACGCTCCCTTTCAACAAGGTCAGCAGACCCTTCTGCTTCAAACTTGATTTCACCGATTTCAAATTTTACGCGAATTTCAGAATTAGTATCACTCATATAGTCAACCCTGCCTTGTTGTATAATTCTTCAAGCATAACTCTGTAATTAAGCTTGATGTCGTCAATGTCTTTTTTTCCCGCTGTGTATGTGATGTTATGTGCAGAAAAATTACCTACCATACGGAAAGTATCAAATTCTTTTTTTATTTTTGAAAGTTTTATGGTTTGATTGTTTATTGCATTGCTAACTATTCTTTCAAGCATTACATAGCCGTTTCCTGATGCGTCTATAATTTCGTTATCAATACCCAGATTTTGATAAGATAGCACCAACAGCACTTCAAATAATCTTCTCATTAGTACTGCCGCAGCGTCATAACAATTATGGGCATAAGAATGGTTGATTTGCATAATCAACCTATCCAAATATTTGCGTTTTCCGCAAAACTTCGTTTCATCAATTAACTCGCTGTCTGATGCAACAGTATCTGTATCTTCCCATAACGAAGCATATTTTTGCTCAAGCTCTTGAAAAACTGTTGGAACGAATTCAAGAGAGGTTTTCATACCTTTAGGGACTCGCATTTTTTTCTTATTGAGCAAGTACTTCTTCACTCTACTTCTATTTATTGCGCTATATCCTGCGTCGGAAAACAATTCTTGAATGCCTTTCATTTCGAACAATTGCTCGTCTGTGCTTTTATAATGAAAATAACATAAAAGTACGGCCTGTTCGGTTTGATTATGAGCATCTAATTCTACTGTTCGTTTATAATCAAGAATCTTCATAAAGTGCCTCATTTTTAAATAATCAAGACAATTGCCTATACTAATAAATTGGCCAAAAGAGGGCATTTAACATACGACAACTCTTCCGGTTCTATCTTCTTTAGCCCGCCACCATAGATTCTTCCTTCATCCATATGGTCTTGCGGGGTGATATCATTAAGTGCATCCCATACTTTGTATATAATATCAGGTGATTGCAATATTGCTGGCCAAAGCGTTACCAAAAGCCTATTTCAGAACTCAACAGTCCTTTATTTTCAAGGCTTTTCGCCGTTCTTAACCCTATTCCCATTCAATCGTCGAAGGTGGCTTGGTCGTGATATCATAGACCACGCGGTTGACGTGGGCGGCTTCGTTAACGATACGGGTGGAGATGCTCTCCAGTACCTCATGGGGGATGCGCGCCCAGTCTGCCGTCATGCCGTCGGTGCTGGTCACCGCCCGCAGCGCAATGGTGTAGTCATAGGTGCGTTCGTCTCCCATCACGCCCACACTGCGGTTGCCGGGCAGCAGCGCAAAGTATTGCCAGATTTCTTTGTCCAGTCCCGCTTTGCTGATTTCGTCGCGAAAAATGTAGTCCGCCTCCCGCAAAATACCCAGCTTTTCCTGCGTGATATCGCCAATGACACGCACCGCAAGACCCGGTCCCGGAAAGGGCTGGCGATCCACGAGCATATCGGGAATGCCCAGCTCTCTGCCAACGGCGCGCACTTCGTCTTTAAACAACTCGCGCAAGGGCTCCACCAGCTTCAAGTTCAAGTCCTCGGGCAGCCCGCCTACGTTGTGATGGCTTTTGATGACCGCCGCGTCTTTCGTGCCGCTTTCAATGACATCGGGATAAATGGTTCCCTGCAGCAAATAGTCAATGCCTTCCAGCTTGACCGCTTCTTCTTCAAAAACGCGGATAAATTCCTCGCCGATGATTTTTCGTTTGCGTTCGGGGTCAATAACTCCCGCCAGTTTATCCAAAAACCGTTTTTGCGCATTGACACGAATAAAATTCATATGGAACGTGTTTTTAAACACACGCTCTACTTCGTCCCCCTCATTTTTGCGCATCAGACCATGATCAACAAAAATGCACACGAGGTTTTCGCCGATGGCGCGATGCATCAACACCGCCGCCACGGAGCTGTCCACGCCGCCGCTCAGGGCGCAAAGCACCTTTTCATCGCCGACTTCAGCCTTGATTTCGTTGATTTTTTCTTCGGTAAAGTTCTTCATTGTCCAATTTTGGGACAGTTTGCAAATATTTTTCACGAAATTTTCCAATATTTTCGTGCCAAACGTCGTATGCGTTACTTCAGGGTGAAACTGCACGCCGTATAATTTTTTTTCGGCATCTTCAAATGCCGCCACCGCACAAGAGGGTGTCGTCGCACTGCAGGCAAATCCCTCGGGAAGAACGTGGACATAATCCGTATGGCTCATCCAACACACGCTTTCTTTGTCAACGCCTTCCAGCAGCAGGCTGTCCTCTTTGGCAATCGTCAGGTGATTTTTGCCGTATTCGTGGGTTTCTGGACGTCTCACTTCCCCGCCCAAACTTTGCGCCATGACCTGCATGCCATAGCAAATGCCCAAAATCGGAATACCGGAGGTAAAGATGCGCTCGTCACACCGGGGCGCTGAGCTTTCGTAGACGCTTTTGGGGCCGCCTGTGAAAACAATACCTTTGGGCTGTTTCGAAATCAGTCTGTCATACTCTATATCATAGGGATAAATTTCACAATAAACATTCAGCTCTCTGAGTCTTCTGGCAATCAGTTGATTATATTGTCCGCCAAAATCCAACACTACCACGAGTTCTTTTTCCATATCAGTAGTCCCTTCTGCTATAGTTGGGCGCCTCTTTTACCAAGGAGATGCCATGAGGATGGTTTTCAATCAAGGAAGCAGATGTAATTTTTAAAAATTGGGTATCTGTTTGAAGCTGCGTAATGGTTTCTACGCCGCAATACCCCATTGCCGCGCGCAGACCGCCCACCAGCTGAAACAAAGTATCCGCCAGCACGCCCTTATAGGGCACTCTGCCTTCAACGCCCTCGGGCACAAATTTTTTCTCGCCTTCTTGAAAATATCGATCGGCACTGCCCGTTACTTGGCCCATTGCGCCTTCTGAGCCCATACCGCGATAGCTTTTAAAGCTTCTGCCTTCATAAATCATGGTCTCGCCGGGACTTTCTTCGGTACCCGCAAAGAGTGAGCCGATCATAACACTGCCGGCCCCTGCGGAAATAGCCTTGGAAATATCGCCTGAATATTTGATGCCTCCATCAGCAATCACGGGAATATTATATTTTTTTGCCGCCTCATAGCAATCCATTATCGCCGTAATTTGCGGCACACCAATGCCTGCAATGACTCTGGTGGTGCAAATCGATCCCGGCCCCATACCCACCTTCAGTGCATCTGCGCCGGCTTTGATTAAGTCGATGGCTCCTTCCGGTGTGGCAATGTTGCCTGCAATCACATCCAGGTTCGGAAATTCTTTCTTAATGGCTTTAATCATATCCACGACATTTTTTGAATGCCCGTGCGCGGTGTCTACCACCACCACATCTACTTTTGACTCTACCAACGCACGCACACGCTCCATGGTGTCATGAGCAATGCCCACCGCCGCACCTGCTCGCAGCCGCCCATGGTCGTCTTTGGCGCTGTTGGGAAATTTTATGGCTTTTTCAATATCTTTTATCGTGATTAGCAGATCGGAAGAGCG
>CALFLU010000116.1 GCA_937880125.1 uncultured Eubacteriaceae bacterium | reverse complement strand
GTGTGTTTGTATTTTGCGGCGAACCGTGCGATAGAGCGTTTTTCCGAAGAAGAGAAAAAAGTTCAACAGTGAACCGATAATCACTGCACGAATTGCATGGGTGCCGGTGATGAAAAAATAAATATTTGATAGGGCATACACATATGCCAGATATTTGATTTTGATCGGCAATATAAAAAACAATAACACCTGCACATTCGGATACAGCACGGCAAAGGCAAAAAACAGCGACAGATTCAAAAACGTTCCGTCTACAACCACGCCGCTGATCATGGACACCGCAGCCGTAAGCAGCATGCCCAAGAAATAATAGACATTGAATTTAAAATCCCCCCAGGCCGATTGCAAACCTGTTCCGATAAAGTAATAAAAATATAACACAAATACAATCCAAAGAATCGACGTTGCAGGCGGCACCATAACAAAGGTAAGAATGCGCCAAATTTGACCCTTCATCACCAGTGCCGGATCCAGCACGATATAAGACAAAATTTCAGGTTGCCTCAAAACATAGGCAACCACATACATAATGGCATTTAAGATCGTTATGTGCAGCATCAAATTTTTTATGGCATATTTTCCTATTTTTCGTTCCAATCGATTCATGTTTTTTTCCGTATCTTCTTCTTATTTTTTATGAACGATTCTATTATAAATGATTTGTGCCTGTCAGACAAATTATTTGTTTGACAAGCACCGCTTTCTTAAGGTATATTTAATTTATTGCGTTTTACTTAACGAAAGGAAGCAAAACATTGGAATTTATTAAAACCTTTGCTCCGTTTATCTATGATGTGGTCCTTCCTTTTATGCTTGCCTTTCTTCTCGTGCATCACACAAAGCTGCACTCAAAAAGTTTTGATGTTTTAATCCTTTTTCAAATGCGTCTGTTTTTCCCCATCGGCGCCCTTTTATCGATTTGGGGGCTCGATTTAAACCTTGAAATGATTTGGTTGCCCATCGCCGGGCTGCTCATGCACCTCATTCCGCTTTTTTTAGCCTATATCCGCATCAAAAAATACGACTTTGACTATCGTGCCAAGGCAAGTTACCTGCTCGTAATGCTCATTTCCAATGCGGCCATGTTGGGCGCCATGACAAGCTTTTTTATCCTGGGCGAAACCTCTTACGCCTACACCAACCTCACGCTCTCGCTGGGATCTTTCGCTGTGAGCGGAATTGGTTTTACCCTCGCCGCCAAATATCGTTCCCTGGCAGAAGGCACTGCCGTGGCAGGTGTCAAGGGTGTTTTGAAAAATTTGGTTTCCTGGAACCAAATGGCGCTGTATGCCTCCATTGTCGGTCTCATCTTGAGCCTGTCAGGCATTCCGCGACCTTCCTTTTCGTCGCAAGTTCTCTCTGTCAACATCCACTTCAGCATGTGGTCTGCCGTTGTGCCCATCGGTGCAGCCCTTAGTTTTGCGGGTATCAAAAAATATAAATTTGTCACTGCCGACTACACCATCATCAAATTCATTATTGTTCCCGTCATCATGTTTTTGTTGTCCTTGCTCTTTGTCAAAGACGATCCCCTCGCGCTCAAAACCATCCTCATCGTCTCTGCCTCTCCCGCTCCCATGGTGGCGGTGATGCTCTCAAAGCTCTATCACCTCGATGTAGACTTGGCGCTGAGTCCCTTTGTCTACACTACCCTTATCTATCTTGTTCTTTTGGTTCCTTTGTTTATTGTCGTCATGAATTATGTCTGGATATAATTATTTCTTAATCCAAGCAATATCGTTGGGACGCTTTAATTGTTGATGTTTAAAAACAGGCACGTTATATTTGGCGCCGATGATACGAAATTGCTCTTTATAGGTTCCCTTCATCTTATCGTGTATGGCAATGCCTCCGATGTCGCCGACAATGGCGGCAATGCAATTCTCAATTTTTTCAAGTCCGCTTTCTTCTTCATAGGCACCGCCCACCAGCCATTGGTTGGCTAAGATATGCGAAATGCCAAAGGTATTGTCATCCCAAGACTCAAACACCGCCCCTGCAAAAGACGGTTCAAAATGCACGCCCCCCGCACAGAGCAAATTTATAACATTTTTTCCGTCGCTGTTAAATACGTCAAAGAGTGCATTGGCTATTACCTTTGCCGCATCAGGATTTTTCCAAGCCTCAGGGCTGCTGCCGATTTCAATATCCACAATGGGCACGCCGTATTCCAACACCAACTCGGCGTCGGCATTGCTGTAAACAATACTGGACCAATGAGTTGCTTCTGTGGTAACCGTGTAGTCTTCCATGCCCAACGCCAATCTGTTTTTCTCCATGGACAGCATCAGATTTCGCATGCATTCAGGGCTTGCAGGTCCAAAATTGCCCGAGGGTGTGTCCCCTGCCGAATGAATGGAAAAAATTTTATCCGGCGCATTATCACCCTCATGCCACGTGATTAATCCGCCAAAATCATATCCTTCAAAATGCGCTTTCATCACAGGCAAATAATAATCCAAATCATGCCATATAACACGCTCGGTTCTCACAAAATGCAGCGCGTTTCCCCTATCGTCAATATATTCCAAAACCGGATAGCCATCAATTCTTAATTCCGTTTCATTGAGTTCTTTGCCGGCTTTTTCCACTGCTTCAAAAATATGTCTTGCTGCGGGATCTGTCTCCAGGTTCATTCCAAAATAGTAAACACACTTTTTTTGACTGCTCATTGTTTGTTCACCTCATTATTTTTTAGTAGATATCATACCAATTTTTACATCGTTTAGCAATCGAATTTTGCTTTTTCCTTATTTTCTTTGTCTGGTATTTACTGCAAAAGTTTTGTATAATGCTTGATAGCTTTCATAAAAAGCATTTTCTTTTTTTGAACGATAAGGAGAGCTACTCCAATGAAATACAGAAAAACATCAAAAATAAACGAAAACCTCTCCATTTTAGGCTATGGTTGCATGCGCTTTACGAAAAAGGGCACGGCCATTGATCAACAAAAGGCTGAAGAAGAAATGATTTATGCCATTGAAAACGGTGTAAATTATTTTGACACCGCCTACATATATCCGGGCAGCGAAGTTGCCTTAGGTAAGTTACTTGCCAAAGGCTATCGCAATCAAGTCTATGTGGCAACCAAGCTCCCCCATTATTTCATAAAAAAAAGTACGGATATGGACAAATATTTTCACGAACAGCTCCAGCGTCTGCAAACGGATTATATTGACTATTATCTTATACATATGCTTTCCGATATTCATGTTTGGCAGCGCCTCAAAGCACTGGGCATCGAATCCTGGATTGCACAAAAAAAGGCTTCAGGGCAAATTCGCCACATCGGCTTTTCGTTCCATGGCGGCACCCAAAGCTTCATGGATTTAATTGATGCCTATGATTGGGATTTTTGTCAAATCCAGTTTAACTACCTCGACGAACATAACCAGGCGGGCATCAAAGGTCTTCGCTATGCGGCAGAAAAAGGGCTGCCTGTCATCATTATGGAGCCCTTGCGCGGCGGCAAACTGACCAACGCGCTTCCCCGTTCGGCAAAGCGTATATTCGACCAATTCCGCCCCGCAAAGAGCCCGGCCGAATGGGCGCTGCGCTGGATATGGAACCACCCCGAGGTAACGGTTGTTTTGTCAGGCATGAACAGCATGGATCAAGTCGTCGAAAACACCCGCATCGCCGCTGAGGCAGAGCCTTGCACCCTCACGAACGCAGAACAAAGCATGATTGCACAAGTGAAAGAAGAGTGGAATAAAAACGTCAAAGTGCCCTGTACCGGCTGCGGATATTGCATGCCCTGCCCACACGGCGTGGACATTCCCGTATGCTTTGATGCACTCAATACAAGGTATAAAGACAGTTGGTTTACCGCTTTCAAACAATACATTATGTGTACCACCATGAAAACAACGCCGAGCAACGCATCAAAATGCGTGCGCTGCGGGCGGTGCGAAAAGTTGTGTCCACAGCAAATCAAAATCATGTCTGAGCTTGATGCCGTCAAAAGAGTTTTGGAAAACATCATCTATCCCGTCACGAAATTTTTTATGAAATTCGGCAGATTCTAACCTTTTTGCAAAGCCCTGCACAATTTGTAATTCGCGACATCTCCATTGTTTCGATTAAAGTTTTTGTCTTCTTTTTTACTTTTTCTTTGCACAAATTTTACTTTTTATTCCGTTTTTGGCCTGCAAATCCGTGATATCATTAAAGACATCAATGCATTTTATGCATAAAATAATGTTGCGTTTTGTTGCACAATCAGGAAAATAAATGACAAAAAAGAAAAAAGTTTTAAAAATTTTCGTCATCACGCTTATCACAATGATTTTTATCGGACTCATAGGCATCAGCGTCTTTACGGGTTTGGCTGTTTTCAAAGGCACCACAGAGCTGACAACATGGGAGCAAACCATCAAAAATGATGAAAGTTATTTGAAGAGTATTTCTTTTGATATGACGGCGTTTCAAGACACCTACAACATTGAGCAAATTACCATTAACTCTACGCAAAGCAGTCACATCATCCCTGCAAGCAGCATTCATACCAATCTCCCCAAATCCAAAGGCACCGCCATATTGGTACACGGACTTGGCGGCGCCAAAACCTCCACTTATCCAATCGCAAAAATCTTTCTTGAACTGGGATATGACGTGCTTGCCTATGACCAAAGGCGCGCAGGCGACAACAAAGCCTCCCTCAACACCCTGGGATACCTGGAAAGCTATGACTTGTTGGATTGCGTCAATTATGTTCGCCGACAAAATCAAGACGGAAAATTAATCGTCTGGGGCTGCTCCTATGGTGGCGCCACTGCAGGCATTGCCCTGGGCAGAGATGATAGGCAAATCGATGCCGCTGTTTTAGACTGCCCTCTCAGCGACGGAGAATATTTTATCAAAAAAGAGTTGGAAGAAATCAGCAACGAAACGGGTCTTCCTCCTGCTTTTATGCTGTTTACGGGCAATGTGGTTGCAAAAATCAAGCTCGGCTTTTCTTTTCACGACACTGCCGTGCCTGCTTTTATCGGCAATGCCACCACCCCTGTGCTGATTTTTAACAGCAAGGCAGATACCCTCACCCCTTCGTTTATGGGCCAGGATATTTATGCGGCCATTTCGCACGACCGCAAAAAAATCATCACTGTCGACGACAGCAAACATATCTCCATTTTTGTCGACTATCCGACAATGTACCGCACACAAATCGAAGAATTCTTATCGACAATTTAAAGCCTCTTTTGTGTGCACCTTCTCATTTTTCTATCAGGATCGAAAAGATATCTGTTCTTCTCTTTCATATATTATCACTAAAAAAAGAACGCCCTCTAAATAAAGGGCGGTCTTTGTTCGAGTTTATTTTTCGTTTCTGAAGCTCGCATGTTGCTTTTATATCTTCGTTAAATTTTTCCGACGATTAAAGAATAATCCCTGCTTTTTTCGCTTCAAATTCCAGTTCATCTCTGAAATCAGGATGTGCAATGGAGATGAGTGCGCGTGCACGATAGTCAATGCCTTGGTTTTGCAAATTTACGATTCCGTACTCCGTGCAAACATATTGCACGTCTGTTCTCGGCACGGTAATGGCTGAGCCCGGCGCATGGGTTAGAGTGATTTTAGAAATTCTGCTGCCGTCTTTTTTGTTGGCTACGGACTGCATCGCCAAAAAGCTCATGCCGTTTTTGGATTTTTGCGAACCGCGCACAAAGTCCAATTGGCCGCCTGTGCCCGAAAACTGTCTGAACCCGATGGATTCGCTGGACACTTGACCCAAAAGGTCTACGCCGATGCACGCATTCAATGAAACAAAATTATCATTTTGTGCAACGATCTCAGGGTTGTTTACCCATTGAATTTCTCTGTTGATGATATCGGGATTGTTGTTTAAAAACGCATACATTTCCTTTGAACCCGAGGCAAATCCTATAACCGCCTTGCCGGGATAAAGTGTCTTTTTGGAGTTGTTGATTGCACCTTTTTTTGTCAGATAATACATGGCTTCCACATACAACTCTGTGTGCACGCCCAAATCTTTGTGGTTTTCCAAGGAATAGCCCACCGCATTGGCAATGCCGCCGATGCCGATTTGTATGGTTGCCCCATTGGGAATGCGCTCCACGATGTGCGAGGCTACTTTTTTGTCCAACTCACTGGGCTCCACATTGGGAGAAGCAAAAATTTCTTCATCTACTTCCACCACAGCATCAAGCTGGCTGACATGTACACATAAGTTTTCGTTGGGAATGGCCGGGTTATTTTTGTTTACCTGGGCAATCATCAATTTTGCCGTTTCAAAAATTTCCGTAATCCCTGAGGGGTTACACCCCAGATAACAATATCCTTCTTCGTTAGGCGGGGTAATTTGAATCACGCCCACATTGGCCTTGATCACGTTGAGCATCAACTCGTCATGTCTGTGCAGTTGAAATGCCGCCGTGTCTACCTTCCAGCCTGTTTTTTCCCCTTCTCTTTCGCCCGGGCCCTTAAATCCCGTAAAAACGTCGATATGACCCTTTGCTTCAGGAACAAAACAGCTCAACGGTTTTGCCAATAGCTGCACCGTCAGTTTCACGTCTTTCAGTTCCTGATAACGGTCACCGATTGCATTGAGCAGCGTATAGGGTGCGTTGTTATTGGGCGTAGACCACACCACATCTCCGGACTTAATCAGCTTTGCTGCCTCTTCAACGCTCATCTTCTTTTTTTCATAATCTGCTTGCCAACTCATGGGTATCTCCTTTGCGTTAAACATTATTTTATAATTATATCAAAACATCTCTGTTGTTTTCAAGCACTATCCCCTACGCCGTTTCTTTTTTTCTCTGTTTTTACATAATAGACAGCACCGGTAATATCCGCCAGTGCCCATCCGACAACAATCGCCCACCAAATACTGTTCAGTCCAAAGTGCGGTGCCAACATATAGGCCAGCAACACGCGTGTGCCAAGCGAAATAACCGTCAACACAATAGACATGCGCACTTTGCCCAATCCTCGATAGATGCCGTAAAACAAAAATAAAAATCCGATTAAAAAGTAAAATGCACCTTCAATGCGCAAATACTTAGCACCTATAGCAATAACTTCTCTTTCGGTCGTGCCTACAAAAAGCGTCATAAACTGCTCGGCAAATATCCAGATAATTGCCGAAATCACCAGTCCCGTCAAGGCAACAATTGTAAAAGAAATCTTCATGCCCTGGGCAATTCTTTTTTCTTCTTTGGCGCCCTTGTTTTGTGCGATGTAAGTGGAAAAAGCATTGCCGTAATCTTGCATGGGCAAGTATGCAAAGGCATCTATTTTTACCGCGGCGGCAAAAGCAGCCATAATTTGTGTGCCAAAGGAATTTACCAAACTTTGAATCATCAATATCCCGAAATTCATAACGGATTGCTGCACCGAGGTCAACAGCGAATAATTGACCGTCAATTTGAATATTTTTTTATCAAAGCGAATCTCTTTGATTTTGAACTGCAAAAATTCGATTTTTTTCATACAATACAGCAAACAGCATATGGCGGCCAACCCCTGCGAAATCACCGTGGCAATGGCTGCACCGGCCACACCCCAACCAAATACGATAATGAACAATAAATCCAAAACCACATTTAACAACGTTCCGCCGATAAGAAAAAACAACGGCACCTTTGAATTGCCGAGTGCTCGAAGCAGCCCTGCAGACCAGTTCCACAAAAACACAAAAACCATGCCCGAAAACACAATTTGCAAATAGATTTTGTTTTGGGCTATCACCTCTGCGGGTACATTCATAAATGCGATGATAGCGTCGATAAAAATCAACGACAGCGCCATAATTAAAAGCGCCACGACGCCGATAAAAAGAAAAGACGTGGAGATGCTTATTTTGAGATCTTCAAACTTTTTTGCGCCGAAAAAATGCGAAAAAATTGTCCCTGCACCCATGCAAAGACCATACAAAATCGATGTGAGCAAAACCATAATCGCAAAGGAGTTCCCGACCGCCGCCAAGGCAGAGGGGCCGAGCAGTCTTCCCACAATAATCGAATCGACAATATTATAAAATTGCTGAAACACGTTTCCTAAAATCATCGGAATGGCAAAGGATACGATGACTTTAAACGGAGGGCCTTCCGTGAGTTTGCGCACCATACAAATATGTCCTTGTTCTTTGATTTTTTATCGACCGAAACCTAAACAATCTATCTGAAATCTATTCTGATTTGTCTTTACTTTTCTTATCCCAAAAGCGCTTTTTAAAGAAAAACAAAGCGAGAACGGCAAAAATGGCGATGAGAATAATTAAAATAATATGCGCGTAGGTGTTGGTGCCTTCCACAATATTTTGCCACGAGGCACCGGCTGCCGCACCCAGGTGCACCAGCACGGTATTCCATACAAAAGAGCCTACAATCGTGTAGAGTAAAAACAATCCCCATTGCATCTTTGCCATGCCGGCAGGTATCGATATCAAGCTGCGCAACACGGGCACACATCTGCAAATAAGCACCGTCAACTTGCCCTTTTTCTGGAACCACTCCGTGGCACGGTGCAAGTCGCTTTTTTTAAATCGCAGCACTTGCCCCACCCTGCCGTCCAATAATTTACCGAGCCTTTCTTCAGACAAAAATCTGCCAAAGAGATACAACGCAATTGCGCCGACCAAAGAGCCGATCGTCGCCGCAATAATAACACCCCATATATTAAATTTCGTGTACGTGGTCATAAAACCGCCGAATGTCAAAATCACTTCGGAAGGAATTGGCGGGAACAAATTTTCAATAGCAATTAACATGGCAATTCCCATATAGCCGAATTGATTCATAACATCGATGATCCACTGCTGCATGCTGCGACTCCTTTAGACAAAGACCCAAATTTACAATTGCGAAAATCGGCATATCGGCCGTTTTTCAAATAAGCGGACTTATTCTATCAAGAATTGCCCGCTTTGTCTATTTTTCCTTTAAAAATGACTTGGATTTATATATAGGTACTGTGTTTATTATTATCGATGCTTTTTAAAGAATTCTGAAACGTGAACTATGATTGCAGCAAAGATTCCATAAACGCGGAATAGACTTGCCCGTCCTTTAGCGCATAGAATAATTTTTGTTTTCGCTCTGACAGTTTTTTATAAATTTTTTGACTGGTTTCGTCGGTAACAAATTTTGTGTGATGGGTATCAATAATCCTTGCTGCCGCTTGTTCGATGGTGTCATAGATGCCCAGGCTTTTGGCGGCAATAATCAACGCCCCGCGTGAGGTGGCCTCTTCGTTTTCATAGCGAATCACCGGCACGCCAAACACATCTGCCTGAATTTGCGCAAATAAGTCAAATTTTGTCATGCCGCCCGCAATGCTCACTTGCTCAATGGCGCCGATGTTTTTTTCCAACAGCGACAAATTATCGGCGATTTCCAAGGCAATTCCTTCCAACACCGATCGCGCCATGTCTTTTCTTGTGCTGCCCAAGGACAAATTAAAAAACAATCCCTTTGCCTCAGGCTCCCAATAAGGGGCTGCACTGCCTTCAAAATGCGGTAGCATCATGACCCCGCCGGCGCCCACCGGCGACAGCGCCGCTTCTTCATTCATTTTTTCATACACGCTTTTATCTGCAAAGGGCGTGCTTTTATTGTCATAAAATTGTTTTGCCAGCCACTGATAAATGGATCCCGAATTGAAAATGCTGGCCTCTGCCACCCATTTTCCCGCAATGGCTGAAGCACTGCAAAGGATGCGTGCCTCATCGTCAAACACAGGCTTATTTGTATGTGCAATAACGAAGGAACCCGTTCCCGTGTTGGCCTCTGCCAACCCTTCTCCAATGACATTGAGCCCCACAGCGGCGTTTTGCTGATCGCCTCCGCACAAAATAATCGGCATACCGCTCGGCAAACCGGTATGCCTTGCCGCAGTGTCGCACAACTTTGCCGCCACGGTGCCCGGCGCAGTCAAGGCACACAATTTGTCTTTGGATATTCCCGCTGTATCAAGCAGTTCTTCATCCCACTCAAATGTTTGAATATCCATCAACATCGTACGCGCCGACTGCGTCCAATCGGTTTTAAATTCGCCGCTTAAAACATGAAACACATAGTCCTGAACACCGATAAATTTATAAGTGCGTTCAAATAACTCTCTTTCGTTTTCCCGCATCCACAAAAGGCGCGGCAACACGGCATAGGGGCTTAGCCTGAGCCCTGTTTTACGAAACAAATCCTTGACGGTATAGATAGTCTGCAGCCAATCGCATTGTTTTATCGTGCGCTTATCTTGCCACATCAACGCCTTGCGCAATGCAGCACCATTTCTGTCAACGGCAATGAGCGATGCGCGTTGTGATGTAAGCGCAATGGCATGCGCCGTTATTTGAGACTGTTGCGCATATTCGGCAACTTCTCTCAATACTTCAACGCAAGCTGTTGCCCATGTCTGCGGGTCTTGTTCCACCATGCTAGGATAAATAAATTCCGTGCTGTAATTGCGCTCTGCCGCATACAAACACTTTCCGTCACTTTGATATAGACCGGCAAGCATCCCCGATGTGCCGATATCCAATGTTATGATACAAACCACTTTTGTTACTCCGTTTCAACCTTAGCTTTACTGTTTTTGTCGAATACGTTTCAGCCAATCATCCGTTTCTTTATTGCCTAACACCGCGGGATTCACTATAAATTTTGCTTCTTCTCCCGCCAAAAATCGTGCAATGTCCTCCATCAACAAATTCGGCGAATTCATCAATGCGTCCGTTGTGGTTCCCGCAATATGCGTCGTCAGTGTCACGTTGTCCAACCGCAAAAACGGACTGTTCTTTTCAATGGGTTCGGTGGTAAACACGTCCAATGCGGCACCCATGATTTTTTTCTCTTGCAATGCCTTTAGCAGCGCGTCTTGATCTACGAGTCCTGCACGACCCGTGTTAATCAGGTAAGCCGTAGGCTTCATCCATCCAAGCTCTTTGTGGCCAATCATATTTTTATTTTCTTCCGTGAGCCGCGCGTGAATAGAAACAAAGTCGCTCTTTTCCATCACGTCTTTGAGTTCCGCCTGTTGGCACCCCGCCTGTTCAATGGCTTCACGGCTTGTGTAAGGGTCGTATACAAGCACATTGACGCTAAATCCCGACAGTTTTCTTGCCACCAATCGTCCGATATGTCCAAAGCCGATGAGTCCTATCGTGCGCCCCGTCATTTCGGGAATCGCATCACTGTTGACAAAAGTCTTTTGCCAGTTGCCGCTTTTGATGGCATGGTGTGCCCGCGCAATATTGCGGCACTCCGCCAGCATCATGCCCACCGCATAGTCGCTGACCGCATGGGCGTTGCGTCCCTGCACATTAAAAACTACAATTCCCCGTTTTGTCGCTTCATCCAAATTCACATTTTCCAGACCCGCGCGCGACAGGCCGATAATGCGCAAATTGGGCATTGCCTCCATGACCTTTGACGACACAGGCACAAAAAGCCCCATGAAAATGTCGATTTCTTTTCCGTATCGAATCATTTCCTCTGTAGGCTCCTCTATTTCCGGACCGTTTTTTTCCACTTCCAATCGACGATACTGCAATTTTTCCCAGTCGCTCTCCCAATCAAAGACCATTGCTTGTCCATATTGCGCCAAATATTTTTCCCACGCCTTCAAAAATTGCTGCCCGCCAATCATCGCATCTCCGCTGATAAATGCTTTTAGACTCACTGTCATCATCCCTCTCCTGTAATATCAGTTTAAATTGTTTTTGCTTTGGTATACAGCACAAACACGGTCTGCAAAACGCGCCAAAGAATACTCTTTTGCACTCACCTTGCCTGCTTGCGCCAATTGTTCCAATTTATTCGGATTGTCTGTGACGCTTTTGACAAAGGACAAAAATTCTTCCTTCGTTTTATATTGAAATCCGTTGATATTGTTTATCACCAATTCTTCCAGGCACTCGTCTTGTCTGCACAACACGGCAATGCCGCTGGCTAAGGCCTCCAAATAGGTCAAGCCCTGGGTTTCACTGACGGAGGCGCTTACAAAAATATCGGCCACCTGATAATATTTCGGCACTTGTTCCTTTTCGAATCGACCGACTCTGAACAATACGCGCGATTTCAATTGCATTTTTTCGGCCTGCGCAATTAAATTTTCACTGTCTGGACCCAACCCCGCCACAACCAAAACCACCTTGTCATTCTCAACATCTTGCATATATTCCAACAACTCAGAGATGTTTTTTTCCTTGGCAAGGCGACCAAAAGACAGCATGATAAAACTGTCTTTTGGTAAATTCAGTTCTTTTCGCAATCGAATTTTGTCCGCCGCCGTGTTGTTGTTTTCGAAACGGCTGAGGTCAATGCCTGTGGGAATAATGGAAATAGGCTTTGTTACACCATATCCCGCAATCATTCTCTTCATCTTAATCGTCGGCACAATGACATGATCAATGTGCTTAAGCCAATGGCGCGTCATGGTTTTTGCCAAAAATTTGCCGAAGCGTTTACTTGGCGAAAAATAACTCGTATATTCTTCAAAATCCGTGTGGTAGGTATGGGACAATAAAATGTTTAACTTTCTTGCGATTTTAATCGAGGGTCTCAGCGTAAAAAGCTCGCACTGCGAGTGCACCACATCAGGACCCCAACTTTGTATGTCTTTATATATTTGTCTGCTGACAGGCAGGCGAATTCTCGCCTCGGGATAAATGATTCCGAATCCAAGCGAAGGAATCATATAGACACCTTCTGTTTGCCCCGGGCGCTTTTGCTTTAGCGATAATACTCGCACGTCATGACCTGCCTCCTCCAGCGCGCGCTTTAGGTTCATAACCGAGGTAACCACGCCGTTGATGGTTGGGTCATACCAGTATGTTGTAATCAAAATTTTCATTTTTACTTTTTATTTTCTCTTTGTTTCTTTATTTTGCCCTTAAAGTGCAATTATTTTCCGCGTTTCTTTTTTCTCAGAGCAAAAAGACCGACCAGGGCACCCGCCAAAACCCACAGCGAGCTTAGAACGTTGGTGTATTCGTCTTGTTTGGACTCGGTGAAGCTTTTATCTTTTTTCAGTTTTTTGATATCGCCGACACCTTTTATCTGGTTTCTCATAAGCAGAATTCCTTTTTATTGTTCTCAATATTTTATTTTTATATTATATCATGAACATACCCGTATAAAAACCACTCTATGCCAATTGTTTTGTAAAATTCTAATGATTTCTTAACAGAATTATTACAGAAAAAACATTTTCTTTCTTGTGTTTTTGCGTTACAATAATGATATCAACGGAGGTTATATGAACAATTTTGTCTGTTATCTAAAGAAAAAAGAAGAACTGTTGTTCTTCCTGTTAAACCGCACGCTTGTCTATAGTCCGCTGGCAGTGGTGATGCATATCTTTACATTTTTCGGTTCCGCCGCCTTTGCCGTCGGGCTTTGTCTTTTTGCGCTCTTTTTTTCTTTCGATTTCTTTTTGTATTTGGCTTCAGCCGTCATCGTTTGCCAAATCATTGTTCAAACTTTGAAACGTATTTTTACACGCCAGCGACCTTGTCATGCACTCACTGAAGTCTTGTTCAAAAAAAGCCCTCCGCTAAACAGCTATTCGTTTCCTTCGGGTCACACCAGCACCGCTTTTTCCATTGCGCTGACTTGTATGATATTTTTTCCTGCCTTCACCTGGCTTTTTTATCTCACTGCAGTGTTTGTGGGCATTTCGCGTATCGTTTTAGGGGTGCATTATCCCACCGATGTTGTCATCGGCGCCGTGTTGGGATTTTTCTCTCACGTTTTGTCGGTTATTCTTCTCTCGATGATTCTCTAACAAGCACATCCGGATCAAAATATCGACATTCACTTTTGTGACATTCGGGGTTTTTTGATGTAAATATACAGCGAATATTGTCTTTTATCTCAAAATCCAACGCCCATTTTTCATTTAAAAACTTCATTGCGGCAACCAATGTCGCCATTGTGGTGCGCTTGCAGCAGCGCGGCCCTTTAAATTGGGCAATTTGTTCTTGACACGCCAGCGTCATCTCGTTTACCGTGCGCCATTCTTCGCCGGACAAATGCGTTGCGCCTATAAGTACGCTGATAAAAGCGCCCGCGCCCTGCACGTCGCCGCAAGCGCCGTAGTGCGCACACACGGCAGGCAAAATCGCCATACATCTCTTTTGCAGTTTTTCCAGCATTTCTGCGCTGTTTTTGCCTGTTTTATTGCCATAGGCCGTCGCCAGTACCGCAGCGGTTAAATAGTGATGCTCCGGTCCGTGCATACGCACAAAATCCTGCTGCATCAACTCAAGGGCAAGCGCCAGCGGGTTTGTCTGCGTCGATTGCAGGCAATATTCCTTTATACACTCTTCTCTGCTTTTCATATCCTCTTTCTCCTATCGGTTATTCTGTCTCACGAATCAATTTTTTCTCATAACAAAGCGCTTTGAGCGCCCCTGCCTCAAGCAGTTCGACATGAGGTCGCTGCATATTTTCGGCAATTTCGGGTATCATATAAACAGCCTGTGCAATATTTGTCGCCAGACCTTCTCGATTTTCCAACACTTCTATTTTAAATACCAATTTTGGTTTGTCACCCTTTCGTTCAATAAAGGCTTGGTAGTCCACCACCGCGTCAAAAGAGTACAGCACCTCTTCCAGCATCACGGGATAAATTTCGGCTTTTTCGTTGAGACGAATGATGGATTCTTCTCTCTTTCGCACATAGCTTAACGACTGCAATAGGCTGCCGCAGCAGCATGGTTTTCTGGTAATAGATCCATAATCGTGGCTGCGATAGCGCAGCAGTGGCATTGCTTCGCGACCCAATGAAGTAAATACCAGCTCTCCCTCTGCGCCGTCAGGCACATTTTTTCCTGTGAGCGGGTCTATGACTTCCGCATACACGTTCAATTCATTGTAGTGGTATTTTCTTTTGCATGCGCAGTCCACCGCCATTCCCCACCCCATCTCCGTCAGCCCGTAATGGGTGCAGACGCGACAATTCCATGTCTTTTCCAGATAATCAATGGCTGCATTTGAAGAAGGACTCATCGTCAAAAACAATACCTTTACCCCCAGCGTCTTTAAATCCGCCTTTTTTTCCATTTCCTTCGTGATGCGGTAAATGGTGCCCGCATCGCCAAACCACACAGCGGGTTTATTTTGCATCGTACGCTCAATCTGACTTTCGCTGCTGTCCATCATATCCGTGGTATAGGCATACATCTTGTTCGCCTCAAGCGCCCTGCGAAGAAGAGTACCAATCCCCTGTTGGTTGGCATCGGGCAAAATAATTTGTATCGTCTCGTTTTCATCTGCCACGGTGTTCATGCCCACACTCAAAAATTGAAGAATGCTATAAATATCGTTCTGCGAAAAAAACAGCCTCTTTTTTATACCAGTGGTGCCGCTGCTGTAGACCGTCACGGGTTTTTCCACTTTTGCCTGTGAGATACACAAAAATTCATAATTGTTTCCGGTAATATCCTGCGGATTGGTAAAAGGAATTTTTTTGATATCCTCCCAATTTTGGATCGTCTCGGGAGTGATATGATTTTTATCGAATAAATTTTTGTAAAATTTGCTGTTCGCATACACATATTCAATGGTTTGTTTCATTCTGTGCCATTGATATTCATAAAAAAGCTTTCCATCCGCTTGAGTGCCCACGTCGTTTTTGCCGCTGTGCTGAAACGACGCATCCTGAGCGATTTTTTCACGACAGAGCCGAAAGAGTCCCTCTTGCAAACTTTTGGGCATTTCAGTTGATTCCTCCGTACATTTTTTCTTCCGCATCGTTGGTTAAATATTTGTTGCAAAGCGGAATCATTTGCTTGTCTTTTCCGATAATTTGGATGCTGCAGCGCGCAATGCGGCTGCTGTCGATATTGGAAGCATCCTGAAAAGCCATACCCGCAATGGTCAGCGATTTTTGATTGCTTGCGCGCCATGTCTTTTTCGTACTGCTGCGAATGTTTTTGTATCCGTCGGCTGCATAGGCTCGTTTTTTCGCTTTTGTAATCGCATGCAGACGACCGTCCTTTCCCTGCAAAAAAAATCCGTTGAACGAACACAGCGGATGTTCGTAATTTGCAGGAAAAAAGTCCTCTCTTTTTACTTCTCCCTCTGTCTGCCTTTCTATTTCGTTCAGCAGATGCGGAATGGTTATATGTTTCTTTTCATCAGATTCATAGATTCCAAAATAGCTGACAGGCTGAAAATACACGCCTTTGACCGTAGGCATATACTGCTTTGCCAGCTGCACAATGCCGCCGATTTGTCCGTCGTTGACATGGGGTATAATGCAAGGCACCAACACCACGGCAAGGGATGCCTCCGCGCAGTTTTCAATCGCTTTTTTCTTTTGCGCCAGCATCTTTCGACCGTACTTGTACAAATAGGGCGCCTCGTCTACTCCGTCAAAACCCAAGTACACCGTGGTAATGCCGCTTTGCTGCAACTCTTTGCAATAACCAACATCTTCACTGAGCCGAATGCCGTTGGTGTTCAGCTGAATATAGTCAAATCCCATCTCTCTTGCCATTTGCGCCAGTTGCGGCAAATCGTCTCTGAGTGTAGGCTCTCCGCCGCAAAATTCCAACGGTGCCCCTGCGCCTGCATGGTTTTTATAAAACAACATCATCTCTTTCAATTCCGACAGCGTAGGATAATAGGGCGCTTCATTTTTATTGCGCGTAAAACAAATGGGACAGTCCATATTGCACCTGTCTGTGGTCATTAGTGCCGCCGCGGCAGGCTGCTGCATGGCCTGCTGCCTGAAGATTGCGTTATCCGGTTGCTTTTTTTCTAATTCTTCTTCGGTTTTCGCTAATCCCTCAGCGTCAATCCCGCCATAGTCCAACCAGCGCAAATAACCCTCTGCCCCCTCTTGCCAAATCACCGTTTCAAAGTCGCCGTGCATGGGGCAGGTCTTTTTCATAACGATTTCATTATCCTTTTGTGCAACGATTGCAATAACCTCTTCAAAGCACTGCGGACACAGGCTCTTTGTATAATGAAGAAATTTATCTGTTTTCATATAACCTCTTCCCTTCTTGATCGGTTACATGAAAGGCACAAAGCGCAATGGCGCTGCCTTGGTTTGATATCACTTGCACGCAGCAACCCCGCAACCGAGAGATGTCTATATTCCACACATCCTGAAAACCCATGCCGCTGACGGCAAGGGTGTAGTTTTTCAGGCGGTTTTTGAATTTGCGCATCTCTTCGGATACCCCGTTACTTTCTTGTTCTTCAGCTGATATGCGCCAATAAGCATTGGTAAAGGCATTGGCCTTTTTTTCAAACGCGCGATGCTCGGGCGCTTTGGCGTTTTGTTCCTCTTCGGTTATCGCATGCAGCCTGCCCTGCTCCGACAAGTAAAACAGACTGCTGAATGCGCAGTGCGCATCATAGCGCTTGCGCGGCACAAAGTGCTTTATTTTCATTTCCCCGTCGGTTTGTTTTTCCAACTCATGCATGACATCGCTGAGACTGCACCGTTCTTCGTCGGTGGGACTCACAGTATCAAACCGTCCAAAATAGCTGACAGGCTGAAAGTGTACACCTTTTACAACGGGCATGTTTTCTTTGGCAAAGGCGATAATTTGCCCCAAATGGTCCAAATTCACATTTGGAATCACCGTGGGCACAAGCAGCACGCCGATTTGCGCGCGTCGGCAGTTTTCAATGGCTTGCTTTTTTACATCAAGCAGCTTCTTGCCTCGTATTTTTTCATAAATTGCATCATTGGCGCCGTCAAATTGCAGGTAAATCAAATCCGCGCCCGCCGCTTTGAGCTTTTGGGCATAATCGCTCTCTGCTGCCAGGCGCACACCGTTGGTGTTGACCTGAATATGGCTAAAGCCCATTTGTTTGCCCATGCGCAAAACATCTTCCAAATCCTCGCGCACCGTGGGCTCTCCGCCGCTGATTTGAATCGAGCAGTCTCCGCCGTATTTTTGCGCGGTTTCATACATGGTTTTGATTTCGTCCAATGTCGGGTCAAATTGTGCCTTTTCTGTATCGGCAAAGCAGATATTACACGCCAGATTGCACCGATAGGTTACTTCCAACACAGCGGTGCACACGCCCCCTTCGTGTTCGTTGCAAAGACCGCAATCAAAGGGACAGCCTTTTTCTTTTTTCGTGCCTGCAACAAACCGATCTGCATGCACCGACTGCCTCGTCCATTTTTGAAAAAGGTCTGCATCCGCCCAAAACAGCGTCTGAAAATACCCGTGTTGGGGACAGGCTTTGCAAAAATAGACTTTATTGTCGATGACTTTATACTGCGCTTCTATGACTTCAAAGCATGCAGGACACAAACTCGTGGTTTCAAATAATATATTTTCCATTTAATGTAATATCCTTCTTGTTGCTTAATCAAAGTTAAACATCGTTTCGACAAATTGATCGACATAAGCATTGAATTCCTGTTTGGAATAGTCATGAATGCCGATAATTTTATCCATGATCATTTGTGAAACAATAAAATGAAGCATATTCAGCACTTTGTGTATTTTTTTTCTTTTTTCTTTATCTTCCATTTTGGGAAGCAACTGTAAAAAATAACTGTAAAAAGGCTTTAGCTCCATATCTTCGCGAAACTTTTTCACCGAATTTGCAAACATCAATTGATAAATGTTCTTGTTGCTGCAGCCAAAATCAAAAATGTCTTCCGCAAGAATTTTGCTTGCGCTTTTCATGTCCAGTGCCAAATTATTTTGATTGCTGCTTTCAAGCGAACGATAGGCAATGGCATATAACTGCCGAAATCCCTCGGCGATAATCTCTTTTTTAATTTCATCGATGTTTTCAACGTAGTTATACAGCGTCATATTTGAGATATTCAAAGATGCCGCAAGGCGCCTGGCCGAAAGCGCCTCAACGCCTTCTTGTTCCACCAGTGCAAATGCGGCGGCAACAATCTCTTTTTTTCCGCTGATTTTTGCCCGTGCCATGAATGTATCCTCTGCTAAATTTATTTTGTCTGATTCATTTTATTTTTTAACATTTTTCTCGTTCTGAGAAAATATGCGATGCTCTCAATGCGCCCTTCCCTGTCTTCGGGGCGATAGTTGCGATCGTTCCAATAATCTCCCTCCAGATAAAAATGTTGAATACCGCTTTTTTCTTCAATCATTTTCAAAGAAAATTGATGGGTACCAAGCCATCTGTCAAAGGAGAAAAACCCGTAAAGCATGCCGTCAATGTCATATTCATCCAACATGTCCGCCATAATCTGTGCATGGGCGCCCAAATTTACGCTGTTGGCATTGCGCAGCCAAATTTGTGCCGCAATCATATAAGGATCCCCATAATCAAAGGGCATAAAATCTTTTTTTGAAAAGGAAATATGGCTGCTGAAGGTGAGGCTGATTCCGTTTTTCAAAAACATACGATCCACCCAAGGCACGTTGAGCGGTGTAAAATGACAGCCCAGTTTCGGCGAATACTTCGGCAAAATGCCTTCCTCTTTTTCAATCCGTTCTTTGACTTCTTCCAAAATGCAATCCAGTGCCGATTCAAATTGCCCATAACCCACATTGAGCGCAATGCTGGCAATGGTGCCAAAGAGCGCCAGCTCATTGCCGCCCATGGGCTGCGGTTCTGCATTGGTAACCAGTTTATTGAGCATATCCAATTTTTTCGAAAACTTCGAATGTTGAACCAGCGCGTCAAGCATGTGTTTATTTTTGATTTCAATACCGGTGATTTTACCGATTTCTTCATGCCCTGCTTTGAGCTGTGCAGCCAAATATTTTACCCGCTCACCGTCTTTGTCTTCCTTTTCTCCAAATAAAGAATCATGCGGCAGCGATGTGGGAATAAATTTCCACTGCATCTCTCCCAAACATTCAATCAACTCGTCCGTCTTTCGCCCTTCGTCGCAATAAAACCCCCAGCTCCAAATGGCATCAGGGCTTTCAATGACATTGACCAAACTCATATTAATACGCGCGCGATTCAGTGCGCAATGTCTGCACCGATCACTGAAATAGCTGTCGTCCCCGCAATAGAGCGATAATTTATCAAAAAATGCGCCTAAAACCGTTGCCAGCACAAAATCCGGATAGCTGACAAAGACTTCCTCTTTTCCCGCAAATTTAATGGCATTAAAACAAATCGCCTGACTGGGCGAAATGCCGTATATTATTTTTTTATTTTCCTCTTTGTATAAAGCTACTTTTGTAATTTCAATCAATTCTCTGATGTAGATGCCAAGACACATGCGCACGCCGCGCAGGGAAATATCCCAATAGGTCGGAATCCATTCATTCAAAGCAAAACTTATGTCTTGCTCTGTAAGACCAATGTTGTCAGCCGCCCTTTTCCATTCTTCCAAAGCGGTTGGCATTTCTTCTACAGAAAATTCCATTGTCTCCAAAAATTTTTGATAAATATCTTCTCTCATCGCGTTTTGCTCCGATATCGCATTAAATTTACATCGTGCCGCACATCATAGTCAAAATTTAGCATATCATAATTGTTTTTTGAAAGCAATACGACGCTATTTTGCAGAAAAAAGCCGGAGAAATGTCTTTCTCCGGCTTTTTCATTTATGACATTTCTTTTTTCATTTTCAGTATCTGAGAGATACTTTCAATTCTTGTGCGCAGTGCTTCTTCGTTATAGTCTCTGTCATCCCAAAAGTCGGATTCCATATAGAAGTGTTGCACACCTGTGCGCTCTTCAACCAATTTGGCTGCCATCTTTTGGTGTGCGCCCAACCAGCGGTCAAAGTCGAAAAATCCCATAATCATGCCGTCCGGCTTGAATTGATTGACTTTTTCCACCATGGCTTCCACTTCATAGCCCATGTTTTGCCCCAGCGGCATCTTGAGCCATTGTTCTGCGGTGGCCTTGTGCACGTCATCTTTGTATTTAGAGGCTGTCATTTGTTTCTTGCTCGGTGTCAGCGTCTGACTAAAGGTCGTGGCAACGCCGTTTTCTCTAAACATTCTGTCAATCCACGGCAGGCAGAAGGGTACAAAGTAGC
>CALFLU010000115.1 GCA_937880125.1 uncultured Eubacteriaceae bacterium | reverse complement strand
CGTCCCGTCGTCGGTCACAAAGACCTCACCGTGTTGGTAGGGGCTCATCGTACCCGGGTCAAAATTGATATAAGGATCAAATTTTTGTGTAAAGACGCTGATGCCCATGTTTTTTAAAATTCTGCCCAAAGACGCCGCCGTGATGCCTTTTCCCAGAGAGGATACCACGCCTCCCGTCACAAAAATAAACTTTGTCTGCATGTTTGTTTTCCTGCTTTCATTTTTTGAAATAATTGCTTTTATTATCTGTTAATTATCGTTCTAACAGCCTATGCGCTCGTTTGACAATTTCTTCTGTCGTGAGCGAAAAATATTCCAACAACTCACTTGCTTTGCCTGAGGTGCCAAAGCGATCTTCGATACCCAAAAAATCCATTTTTACGGGATAGTGCCGACTAAACACTTCAGCCAGGGCGCTGCCCATTCCGCCTATGACGCTGTGCTCCTCGCAAGCCAGCGCACAGTTTGTTTTTTTCACGGATTTCAAAATCGTCTCTTTGTCGATCGGTTTGATTTGCGACAAATTGATGACTTCGGCATGGATATTTTCTTTTTTCAGTTCCTTTGCCGCTTGCAGCGCACGGCTCACCATGAGACCGCAGGCAAAAATGCTGATATCGCTGCCCTCTGCAAGCACCTGTGATGTTTGCAAAGAAAAGTCGGCTTTGTCGTTGTAGACATCTTCGCTCGTAGAGCGCGTCAGTCGAACATAGCAAGGACCTTGTATCTTGGCCGCCATTTTCACCATTTCATAGGCCTCGGCAGCATCTGCCGCCACAAAAACTTTCATATTGGGAATGGCGCGCATAATGGCAATATCTTCCACCGATTGGTGTGTTGCCCCGTCTTCTCCCACGGAAACACCCGCATGGGTGCATACGATTTTTACATTTAAATTGTTGCCGCAAACCAAATTGCGCGTAATTTCGTAGGCGCGGCCGGTTCCAAACACCGCAAAGGTGCTGACAAACACCACTTTGCCGCTGGCCGCCAGACCCGCTGCCATGCCCATCATGTTTTGTTCTGCAATGCCCGCATTAAAAAAACGGTTGCCGTGTGCGGCGCAAAACATGGACGTTTTTGTCGAGGCAGAAAGATCCGCGTCCAACACCACAATATTTTCGTTTTCTTCACCCAGCTCAACGAGCGCGCGACCGTACATTTTTCTCATTTCACCCATTTTGATATGCCTCCAATTCGCCAAGCGCTTGTTTGGTCTCTTCTACGTTGGGTGCCTTGCCGTGCCAGGCCGGGTTGTTTTCCATAAACGATACCCCTTTGCCCTTTACGGTTTTGCAAACCAGCGCCGAGGGTTTGTCTTTGACTGTTTTTGCACTTGCAATGGCGCTGCGCAGTCGCTCATAATCGTGTCCGTCTTCTATCAAAATGGTGTTGCAACCAAAGGCTTCGAATTTTTTTACCAAATCGCCCAAGTTCATTACATCACAGGTGGCGCCGTCTATTTGCAAACCGTTTTCGTCGATGAAAATGATTAAATTGTTCAGCTTGTTGTGTACGGCGGCCATCACCGCCTCCCAAACTATGCCTTCGTTGAGCTCCCCGTCTCCGGTCAACACATAGGTATAGCGCTGTGATGAGTCCAGCTTTTGCGCCAGGGCCATGCCCACCGCCGCCGAAATACCCTGTCCCAAGGACCCCGTTCCGATTTCTATGCCCGGCAGGCTGTGCATATCGGGGTGCCCCTGCAGGCGACTTCCCAAACGGCGCAGCGTTGTAAGCTCCGCCGGGTCAAAATATCCTCTTCGCGCCAAGGTGGCATAAAGCACCGGTGCCGCATGTCCTTTTGACAGCACAAATTTGTCTCTGTCTTCCATTTTCGGGCGAGTCGGATCGATATGCATGATTTCAAAATACAGCAGTGCCAAAATCTCTACAGCCGACAAAGAACCGCCCGGGTGTCCGCTCTTTGCCGCCGATGTCATGCGAATGATATCTTGACGAATCAGCCTTTGACATTCTTGTAAGGTATACATGTGTCCTCCGTGTTTTTTTGCAATATGTCCGACGAGGGGAAGAACTGTTTGTTCTAACGGATTATGCTTTTGATCTTTATGCATGTATTTTACCGGTCTTTACATTGACCGGCCTGTTGCGTCTATACAAAAAAAGAGAACTGTGCGCCTTGATTTGCAAGCGGATACGAAGTTTTTCACACCGCAACTATTCAGTTAAAACAGGATAGGTCAGCACAATTTCTTATTTATTCTATTTGTTTTCGACTTTGATATTTTATAACAATTTCGTATATATTACAATGAGTTCTTAAAAACTTTTGTGTTTTTGTCGCGGGGATTTTGCCGCTGTTGTTCTTGACTGTTTTTCGCTTTTTTTCAGATAATGACCCGCTGCCCGATAATTTGTCCGTTTTTTATATAAATGCGCGGAATGCGTTTGCTGATGCCGCAAAGAATTTCATAGCCGATGGTGCCTGCCCGCCCCGCCAGCTCCTCTGCACTGATGCCGCCGGTGCCAAACAAAATCACTTCATCGCCTTCTTTTACGCCGTCAATGTGCGTCACGTCCACCATGATCTGATCCATGCAAACCGTTCCCAATACCGGAGCCTTTTGTTGGCGTATTGTTACATAGGCGTTGTTGGTAAATTCTCTGCGGTATCCGTCGGCATAGCCAATGGGCAGTGTTGCCACGCGCATGGTTTGTGATGCTGTAAAGCGCCTGTTATAGCTGATGCTGTCTCCGGGGTGCACGTCTTTGACAAAGGCCACTTTTGTGCGCAGCTGCATCACCTCTTTGAGCGCAACCGCTTGCCGATTGACCTCTTTGGACGGATACAGCCCATATAAGCTAATGCCCAGGCGAATCATGTTCATGTCGCTTTGGTCTAAGTCGATGCCTGCGGCGCTGTTTGCCGTGTGTTTGACGGCAATGTCGATCCCTTCTTTTTTAAGCGCCTCTACCACGCCGTAAAACCGCTCTTTTTGCAGCAATGTAAATTGCTTGTCTTTTTCATCCGAGGCGGCGTAGTGCGTGAAAATCCCCTCTATGACGATATTTTGCATTTGGTGTATCTTTTTGATTTGCTCTGCAGCCTCGTGCCAGTCAAAACCGATTCTGCCCATACCCGTATCAACCTTGATGTGAATTTTTATATTTTTTTCTTGTCGAAGGGCTTCTTCGTGCAAATCGCGGGCACTTTGCAGCGTGAATACGGCAGGGGTCAATCCATAACGAATAATTTCTTCCGCCCAGTTGCTTTCGCTGTAACCCAGCAACAAAATGTCTTCTGTTATGCCCGCTTTACGCAGTTGAAACGCCTCGTCGGCAAAGGCCACACAAAACATTTCAACTCCTGCGTTTCGCAAAGCTCTTGCACACTCCACTGCGCCGTGTCCATAGGCGTCCGCCTTGATGACCGGGGCAATTTTGACATGCTCAGGCAAGTGTTTGCGAAATTGATTGTAATTAAACAGCAAATGGTCAAGATTAATGTTGGCAACGGTCGGTCTGAAAATATCCTTCATTGTTGTCTCCTCATCGATTCAGCTCTTTGAGCGCTTCAGCCAAATTATGTGTAATGTCCGAGGCGTTCATGTAATCTGCCCCGTTTTGTTGCCGTGCAAAATGCCCTGCACGTCCGTGGAGATAGACGCCGGCACAGGCCGCCGAAAACAGCGTGTCGGTTTTGTTGATGCAGGCGGTGACAATGCCGCTGAACACATCTCCGCTCCCTGCCGTTGCCATGCC
>CALFLU010000114.1 GCA_937880125.1 uncultured Eubacteriaceae bacterium | reverse complement strand
ACCTCTTCTTGTTTGTCCACCAAATTGCCGCATAAAATACACACCACTTTATCGTCGTTGCTTTTATCATATTTTTCCGGAAGTTGAAACCCTTTATGGTGACGCACCTTGTCGCCTGCATGGTAATAAGTGGTGTAGTCGTTGTGCAGGCTGCTGATGATATTGTTGTATATAAATATTTTTCCGTCATCTCGGGTAATGGCAATATAGGACACCAAATATCTCCCTGATTTTCTATAGGTTTCTTCACTTCGGTCAATAAATTTTATCACTCCGTCATAGGTCAAATCCGGTTGTTTTTTTGTTCTGAAAATATAAAAAAACACACCGCCTACCACCAAAACAATTGCCACAAAAAACAGTGTTCCTTTTATATCTTGATATCGAAAAATGCCCATTGCCAAAGTGACAATGACGGCAACCGACAAAATGAGAATATAAAATATTTCGTCCTTCGGTTTCTTGGTATCTCTCGTTTTTTCAAATTCCTCTTTTTCTATGTTCGGCGAATAACCCAATCCCGACTTTTTTTCTGCACTCTGCATTCCATTTCTCCTTGCCATTGAATAAGCTTTACTCAATCTTTAAAATAATGATCCAAATTGATGGGCTGTTCCACACGTGTTTCATCTTTTTCTGCATAGGTTTTATAAATTTTTACATGATCTCCCGCTTTTACCGGGTAATTAAAAAAATCTGTGTCTACATCCATCGTCTGTCGGTCTTCCAATTCGCAAACCGCTTTATTTTCCTCAATGCGGTCTACCACAGCCTTTTTATAATCCACTTCGAATGCTTATCTCCTTTCCGTTTGTGACAATCACAATATCGCCCTGCATGTCCGTGCGCCAAATTTCGATATTATATTTTTGCAACCGCTCAATGAGTGATGGGTGTGGATAAAAATAATCGTTGTCTTTGCCCAGCGACAACACCGCATAGCGGTAGCCTCCCGCCGCAAGCAATTCCTCGCTTGTGGAGTGCCTGCTGCCGTGGTGCGCCACTTTCAAAACATCCGCCGACAAATCAGCGCCAAGCAGTGCTTTCTCTTCTTCCATGGGCAAGTCCCCCATAAAGAGCATTGCAAAGTCATTATAACTCCATTTTAACACAATCGAGGACGCATTGATATCTTCATAATCTTCTCTTACAGGTGCAAACAACTCTATGGTAGATGCTTTCAGCGTATAGATTTTCGGCTTTGCCGATTCAATTTTAAGTCCCTTTCTCGCACTGGCTTCCAACACTTCCCGATAAGAGGCTGTATCGTGAAACACCTTTGGCATGCAGATATTTTTGACATTCATATGCTCAATCACATAATCCGCCCCGCCAATATGGTCAGAGTGCGGATGGGTCAAAAACAAATAGTCTATTTTTTCAATGCCCATCTCTTTTAGTCGCCTTACAATATGCCTGCCATCCTGCGGGTTACCCGCATCAATCAAGATATTTTCCTGCTGTTGTGTATGAATCAAAAAACATTCGCCCTGCCCCACATCCAAAGCAACAATTGTCGCTTCCTGTGTAGAAAGACTATGGCTGCTCGCGGGTTTGCTGAAGTCGATTCGGTCATAATAATGCGTGCTGATGGCCATCAACACAGCCAACAAAATCAAAAGCAATACTGCCTTTGGCCATCGTCTTTTGCGCGTCATTTATTTTGCGATATCCTTTCGGTAATACGCGCCTTCAAAGCTGATTTTTTCGATATTGCGATAGGCACATTCTCTGGCCTGTTGTCTGTTTTCGGCACGGCAAGTCACACCCAGCACTCTGCCGCCGTTTGTAACAATGTTGTCGTCTTTCAAAGCCGTTCCTGCATGAAAAACAACGGCGCCGTCCGTATTTTCAAGTCCGGTAATTTTCTTTTCCTTTTCGTAAGCAGCGGGGTATCCTCCGCTGGCCATAACCACGCACACCGCCGCTTCTTTGCTCCAATCGAGCTTGATTTCACCGAGCCTTTGCGCATTGCACGCTTCCATGATATCCACAAGATCCGTCTCAAGGCGCATGAGCACACTCTGCGTTTCGGGATCGCCGAAGCGCACGTTGAATTCAAGCACTTTCGGCTCCGCCTTTTCTATCATCAAACCCACAAAAAGCACGCCGCGATAATCCAGCCCTTCCCGTTGCATGCCCGCCAAAATCGGCTCCAAAATTTCACTGTACACCCTTTGTTCCAAGGCAGCATCAAAGAGTTCGTTGGGCGAATAGGTGCCCATCCCGCCCGTGTTTGGCCCGATGTTTCCGTCATAAATGTTTTTGTAATCTCTGGCGCTTTCCATGGGTACAATGCTGCGCCCGTCCAAAAAGCACAACACGCTTGCCTCAGTGCCTGTCAAAAACTCTTCCAGCACGATTTTGTCGCCCGATGCGCCAAAATCCTTATGAACCATAATCTGGTCAATCGCCGATAAGGCTTCTTCTTCATCGGCTGCAATAATCACACCCTTGCCTGCCGCAAGCCCGTCTGCCTTGATTACCGCAGGGTATCCAAAAGCGCCGCAACGCGCTTTGGCTTCATTCGGGTCGGTGTATTCTTCATACTTTGCTGTGGGAATCTGATATTTTTGCAAAAATTGTTTGGTAAAAGCCTTGCTGTTTTCAAACTCTGCACAGGCTTTGTCGGGTCCAAACACTTTCAGTCCTCTTTTGGCAAATTCATCGGAAATGCCTTTTACCAAACACTCCTCAGGGCCTGCCACCGTGAGATCAATGGCATTTTTTTCGGCAAAATCCGCAAGTGCTTGGATGTCTCCCGCTGCGATATCGACACATACCGCGTCCTTTGCAATGCCCGCATTGCCGGGCGCACAATAGATTTTCGCCACTTTTGGCGATTGCTTTATTTTCCAAACCAGGGCGTGTTCCCTGCCTCCCGAACCCACAACTAAAATATTCATTCTCTTTCCTCGTTCAAATCAATGTTTAAAATGGCGAACGCCCGTAAACACCATGGCAATACCCAATTCGTCGCAGGCACGTATGCTGTCTTCGTCTTTTAGGCTACCGCCGGGCTGGATAATGGCCGTAATGCCCGCCTTGGCAGCTTCTCGCACACAGTCGTCAAAGGGGAAAAACGCATCCGATGCCATGACCGCGCCGCTGACTTTATCTCCGCCTTGCCTGATGGCATTCATCAGCGACCAAATTCTACTCACCTGCCCCGGCCCGTTGGCCACGAGCATTTTGTCTTTCGCCAATGAAATGGCGTTGGACTTGGTGCATTTTACCGCTTTAAAGGCAAAGGTCAAATCTTCCAATTCCTTTGGTGTCGGTTGGCGTTTCGTTACACAGGTCAATTCGTCATAGAGTTTATTGTCTCTTTGCTGAATGAGCATACCGCCCAAAACCTTTTTCATTTCTTTGCTGTAAATATTGTACGCAATATCGTCCAGTTCCAACAGACGGATATTTTTCTTAGTTTGCAAAACCTCCAGCGCCGCCTCGTCATAGCCGGGCGCCACGACAACTTCTATAAAAATGCTGTTGATTTTTTCCGCGGTTTCTTTATCGATGGCACGATTGGCAACGACAATGCCGCCAAAAATCGCAAGGGGGTCTCCCTCGTAAGCCTTTTGATAAGCCTCGGCAATGGTGTCTGCGCTGCCAATGCCGCAGGGGTTGCCATGCTTGACCGCCACCACCGTGGGCTCCTCTGCGCCGTATTCTTTCAGCGTCTCCAACGCGCCGTTGGTGTCGCTGATGTTGTTATAGGACAACTCTTTGCCGTGCAGTTGTCTTGCAGCCGCAAGGCTGCCTTTGGTACCTTTGATTTCTTTGTAGAACGCTGCCGACTGGTGCGGATTTTCTCCGTAGCGCATGTCCTGTACCTTTTCGTAGGTCACCGTAAGCGTAGGGCCGTATTCTTCCATTTCGGCTTGCTTTTTCAAATATCCCGCAATCAATGTATCATAATGCGAAGTGGCTTCAAAAACCTTCACTGCCAGCGCATATTTTGTGTCATAGCTCACTTCACCGTTTTCTTTCAATTCCTGCAATACTTTATCATAATCCGCGCTGTCCACCACCACGGCCACATCTTTAAAGTTTTTCGCCGAGGAGCGCAGCATCGTGGGTCCGCCGATGTCGATATTTTCGATGGCCGTTTGAAAATCAATGCCTTCTTTGAGAATCGTCTGCTTAAAGGGATAGAGGTTTACCACCACCATATCAATGGGCTCAATGCCCAATTCTTCAATGCGCGCCATGTGCTCTGTGTTGTCGCGTATGGCCAAAATGCCGCCGTGCACAGCCGGGTGCAGGGTTTTGACACGCCCGTCGAGGCATTCGGCAAAGCCCGTGACTTCAGATACTTCCACCACGTTGACATGGTTTTCTTTGAGCAGTTTGTAGGTCCCGCCCGTGGATATGATTTTGGCGCCCAACTTTGACAGCTCTTGCGCAAATTCCACAATTCCCGTTTTGTCTGATACGCTGATTAAAACGTTTTTCATCTCCAACCTCCGCTATCTTATTATCGTTCTTCTTTGAACGATTTCTATTTGATCCGTTAAAAAAAGTTTGACGGCCTCCACCAGCAAACCGTGTTCGATTTCCAGTACTTTTGCCGCAATTTCTTCGGGCTGCTCTCTGCCTGTCAGGCTCACGGCCTGCTGCAGGATGATAGGGCCGGTATCCACGCCGCTGTCCACAAAATGCACCGTTGCACCCGTTACTTTGACACCGCTGTCGTAGACCGCCTGATGCACACGCATGCCATAATAGCCGTCTCCGCAAAAGGACGGAATCAACGACGGGTGAATGTTGATGATTTTGTTTTTGTAAGCGTCAATTAAAATCGGCGTCAAAATTCTCAAATACCCCGCCAGCACAACGGCTTCTACATCATGTGCCTGCAATATCTGTAATATTTTTTGATCGTATTCGCTGTCATGAGCCGATTGCTTTCTGTCCGCAAACACCGCGGGTATGTTTGCCTTGCGCGCACGTTCCAAGGCATAGGCATTTTGCCTGTTAGACAACACCACGGCAATCAGACCCTCTTGTCCATGCACCTGATCAATCAGCGCCTGCAGGTTGCTGCCTGAGCCCGACGCTAAAACAGCGATTTTTTTCATTTGAGTATAAGTCCCCTCTCCCCGTCTTCGATTCGCCCGATGAGGCAGGCATCTTCCCCCGCCTCCTGCAGCATTGTCAGTGCCCTTTGCGTGTCTTTTTCGTCCACGCACAGCACCATGCCAACGCCCATATTAAACGTTGAAAACATTTCTTTTTCACTGATGTTGCCCAATTTTGCCATTACGTCAAAGATAGGCGGGCGATCCATGGCATTTTTATCCACCACCGCACATTTGCCCTCGGGCAGCATGCGCGGAATGTTTTCATAAAATCCGCCGCCTGTGATGTGGCTCATACCTTTAATAAGCCCTGCTTCAATGAGCGGCATGATGCTTTTTACATATATTTTTGTGGGAACCAACAATTCTTCATAAACCTTTCTACCCGTCTCGGTCAAAATATCGTCTATTTCATAGCCGCCGATTTCGAAGAACAGTTTTCGCACCAGTGAATAGCCGTTGCTGTGAATACCTGAGGAGGCCAAGCCGATGATGTTGTCGCCTGAGGCAATATTTTTTCCTGTAATCACGCGCTCTTCATCCACCACACCCACGGCAAAACCCGCCAAGTCATAATCCCCCTTTTGATACATGCCCGGCATCTCGGCCGTCTCTCCGCCCACCAGCGAGCAGCCGCCTTGCATGCAGCCTTCGGCGACACCTTGAATGATTTGTTCAATCATCTCAGGATCATTGTGTTCACAGGCAATATAGTCCAAAAAAAACAGGGGCTTTGCGCCTTGGCACAAAATATCATTGACGCACATGGCCACCAAATCAATGCCCACCGTGTCGTGCTTATCTGCCATAATCGCCACTTTCAGCTTTGTCCCCACACCGTCGGTGCCCGAAACCAGCACAGGTTTTTCATAGCCTGTCGGCAGCCTGTAAAACGCGCCGAAAGACCCCAGCGACGAGAGCACATTGGGCGTAAAGGTCTTTTTGACATGCTTTTTAATTCTTTCCACAACCTCGTAGCCGCTCTCTTTATCTACACCCGAGCTTTTATAGGTAATCTCGTCCATTATACTTCTCCTAACATATGATATGGAATTTCCATCGGGTAAATTTCATCAAAACACGCGCTGCAAAAGACATCCTGTTTCGTTCCCATCGCTTCAATCAGCCCGGGCAGGGAAATGTATGCCACCGTATCGGCGCCAATGCTGGCGGTAATTTCTTCTATGTTCATATTAGCGGCAATCAAGTGTTCTTTTGACGGTGTGTCAATGCCAAAATAACACCCTGATATCACCGGCGGCGAGGCCACCAGCAGATGCACTTCTTTGGCGCCGGCATGTCGCAGCGTTGCCACCAGTTTTTGCGACGTAGTGCCTCGAACAATGGAGTCATCAATAATAATGACGCGTTTTCCCGCAATGACTTCCTTAAGCGGATTGAGCTTAATGGCAACCCCTTCTTCGCGCATGCGCTGTGAAGGTTGAATAAAGGTTCTGCCGATATATTTATTTTTAATAAGACCCACGCCATAAGGCACGCCGCTCTCCTTGGAGTAGCCGATTGCCGCAGGCAATCCCGAATCGGGCACGCCGATAACCACGTCCGCCTCAATGGGAATCTCCCTGGCCAGGATGCGTCCCGAATTGTACCGTGCCGTATACACGTTAATGCCGTCCAGCGTTGAGTCCGGCCTTGCAAAATACACATATTCAAAGACGCACATCTTTCTTTTGACCGCGCTGTCCAGTTTATAGCTTTTTAGACCGTTTTCGTCAATGACCACAATTTCGCCGGGTTCCACATCGCGTACAAATTGCGCGCCGATGGCATCCAATGCGCAGGACTCTGAGGCAATCACATAGGTCTTGTTGTTTTCGCCGATGCACAGGGGTCTCAGTCCGTAGACGTCTCTGACGCCGATGAGTTTGTTTTCCAGTGTGATAACAAAGGCGTAGGAGCCGCGAATCAACTGACACAATTCTTTGACCGCAAACACTTCTCCGTACTTGATGTTTCTGGCAAACAGGTTCAAAATGACTTCCGTATCCGTTGTTGTATTAAACACTACACCGCTGTCTTCGAGTATACCTCGTATGTTGCGCACGTTGACAATGTTGCCGTTGTGCGCAAGGGCGATTTGTTTCTCTTTATACAACACGTCCAATGGCTGCGCATTTTTTAAAATGCTTTCTCCCGCCGTTGTGTAGCGCACATGACCGATGCCGATGTTGCCTTTGAGTTCTTCTACGCTGTCGCTTGTAAACACATCGCTCAACAACCCCATGCCCTTTTCGTTGACAATATGTCCGTTGTTGTTTGCTGCAATGCCTGCACTTTCCTGACCGCGATGCTGCAGCGCAAATAAACAATAATAGATGAATTTCGCGGCATCTTTGTTGTCTTTTTTATAAATACCGACCACACCGCATTCATCGGCAAATTTATCTCTTACCTGCTCCATTGTTGATTCCTTTTCCCTTTCAGTTCGTTTCAATTTTAGCCAATACTTCCTGATATGTCTCTTCGACATTTCCCAAATCTCGTCTAAATCGATCTTTGTCCATTTTGCGCTCCGTGCCAATCTCCCACAACCTGCATGTATCGGGAGAAATCTCGTCCGCTAAAATTACTTCATCATGAAACCTGCCAAATTCAATTTTAAAATCAATCAAACGCATTCCGTGCTGTTTAAAAAATTCAACCAACACATCGTTGATTTGAAAGGCCAATTTCTTTATGCTCTCAATTTCCGCCGCCGTGGCAAAACCCAGCGCCGTGGCGTGATAATCGTTGATAAGCGGGTCATCGTAGGCATCGTTTTTATAATACAATTCAAAAACCGCCGTGTTTAGTATCGTTCCTTCCTCCACGCCCAATCTCTTCGAAAAACTGCCCGCCGCCACGTTGCGAATAACCACTTCCATCGGAATGATCTCAACGGCTTTTACGGCCTGCTGTGAGTCGGACAAAAGACCGATAAAGTGCGTGGGAATGCCTTTTTCTTTGAGCAGCTCAAAAATAATGGCACTCATTTTATTGTTCACCACGCCCTTGCCTTTGATGGTTCCCTTTTTTTTGGCGTTAAAGGCGGTAGCATCATCTTTATACTCAATGATATAAGTATCCGCTTCGTCTGTTTTGAATACCTTTTTCGCTTTGCCTTCATAGAGCATTTCGCCTTTTTTCATTGCAGTGATTGAATCTCCTTGTCCTGTTTAAGAACATCCTCACGCATGCTCTTTTTATAAGCGATATATTTTTCCATTAAATCGGGATACTTCAGTGCCAATATCTGCACCGCCAAGTAAGCGGCATTTTCCGCGCCGTCCACAGCCACACAAGCCACCGGAACCCCTTTGGGCATTTGCACCACGGAAAGCAGCGAATCCAGCCCGTCGCCAAAGGAACTTTTCATGGGAATGCCGATCACCGGCAGCGGTGTGATGCCCGCCAGCACGCCCGCCAAATGCGCCGCCTTGCCGGCGGCTGCGATGATGACTTCAACGCCGTTTTCCGCGGCCTTTTCGGCATAACCGGCGGCCTCATGGGGCGTTCTGTGCGCCGAAATCACGCGCATATCCACTTCGATATCAAAGGACTGCAATACTTTTTTCGCCTTTTGCACAACGTCTAAATCGGACTTGCTGCCCATAATTAACGCTACTTTCTTCATTTGGTCTACCTCTTATTTAAAATATTCCACTGCGGACTCAAATAATTTTAAATCAAACTCACCGGGAATGTTTTTGTATAAATCCGCACCGATGCGTTCGCTGTGTCCCATTTTCCCCAGTATTCTGCCGTCCGGGCTCGTAATGCCTTCAATGGCCCAGGCAGAGCCGTTGGGATTAAATTCACTGTCACTGTGCGCCACGCCGCAGTCGTCCACATATTGAAAAGCGATTTGGTTGTTTTGTTTTAACTGTTCAAGCATTGCGCTATCGGCTGCAAATCTGCCTTCGCCGTGCGATAAAATATTGCGATAGATGCCGCCCAACTCAGCCTTTTTCAGCCAGGGAGATAAATTGGACGTCACTTTAATATGCGGAATCGCTGAAATGTGCCGTCCGATGGTGTTAAAGGTCAGCGTCGGACTCGCGGGCTCAATTTCCGTGATTTTTCCGTAGGGCAGTAACCCCAGCTTAATCAATGCCTGAAAGCCGTTGCAGATGCCCAGCATCAATCCGCCGCGCTCGTCCAACAGCGCATGGATTTGTTCTTTAATCCGCTCATTTTTGAATACGGAGACGATGAATTTTCCGCTGCCGTCAGGCTCATCGCCCGCTGAAAAGCCGCCCGGCAGCATGACGATATTTGCTTTTTCGATTTTTGTCGCCATTTGCTCAATGCTTCTATTAATGTCCTCAGTCGATAAATTGTTAAAGATAAAAATCTCTGCCTTGGCACCCGCGCGTTCAAAGGCGCGTGCGCTGTCTTCTTCGCAGTTGGTGCCCGGAAAAGCGGGAATAAACACCCTGGGTTTTGCGGCTTTGATATGGCAGCTGAGTACCTTTTTTTCTGCCTCTACGCAAATTTGCGGGATTTCGTTTTTTTCAAATGCCGCTTTGATCGGAAACACCGAGTTCAGTTTTTCTTGCCAAATCGCAATCAATTTTTCATAGTCATAGGATGTCTGCTCTATTTTCATCGCTTTGGTGTCTTCAGTATGGCCCAAAACGGTGTATACAATGCCTTTTTCGTCAAATTCGGCAAGGAGATTTTTATCTGAAATTTCTATAATGATATCGCCGTCGCCGCGGCAAAACAGCCTCTTTGCAGGCGCTGAGACAGCCATGCCGATTTTGTGCCCCACACCCATTTGAAAGAGTGCTGCAAAAACACTTTCCAGCCCCAGGGTTTTGGCGGAAAAAATTGTCTTATCTCTGATGCGCTCAAACAACAGCGAAAATAATTCTTTTGCGTAGGTATAATCGGGCAAGTCTCGCTCGTCTCTTTGCAGCGGCAGATGCACCAATGTGCTGCCAAACTGCTTTAGTTCGGGAGAGATAATATTTTTCGCCTCCCCCATAGCAACGGCAAAACAAATGATGTTCGGGGGAACATCGATATCCAAAAATGTACCCGACATGCTGTCTTTGCCGCCGATGGCAGGGATTTGCATGGCGTTTTGCGCCTCAAAAGCACCCAACAGTGCCGTGAAGGGTTTTGCCCATTTTTCGGGGTTTTCCGATAATTTTTCAAAATATTCCTGCATGCTCAGCCGCGCCTTGCGCCAATCGGCACCCAACGCCGTCAATTTGGACAGTGCGGTTATGACGCTGTATACACCGCCGTGAAAGGTGCTTTGCTCGGCGAGATAAGGATTATATCCATGCGTCATCACGCTCACAGTGGTTGTTTGTCCGTCAAAGACAGGCAACTTTGCCGCCATGCCGTCTACGGGGCTCAGTTGATAGGCTCCGCCGTAAGGTGCCAATACGCTTGCCGCGCCGATGGTCGAGTCAAATTGCTCCACCAGCCCTTTGTTACAGGCCATATTTAGATCCGAAAGCTCTTTCGTGATTTGCGTCTCAATGTCTTGCTCGCTCTCGCAAGGCGCAAAGTAGGTCAAAAGTTTGGGTTCTCTCGCTTTAATATTCATCACGCGCGGTGCGCCGTTGGAATCCAAAAATGCCCGGCTGATATCCACGATTTTTTCACCGCCCCAGAACATGCGCAGTCTTGTGGAGTTAGTTACTTTTGCCACAACGCTCGCCGTCAAATTTTCTTCCTGCGCCAGGGCTTGAAATGCCGCAACGTCTTCGGCATCCACCAGCACGGCCATGCGCTCCTGGGATTCGCTGAGGGCGATTTCCGTGCCGTCCAGCCCTTCATATTTTTTCGGCACCGCGTCCAAATCAATATCCAAACTGTCCGCCAATTCACCAATGGCAACCGAGACACCGCCCGCACCAAAGTCGTTGCATTTTTTAATCATTTGCGCAGCCTGCGGATTTTTAAACAGCCTTTGCAGTTTGCGCTCCTCGACCGGGTTGCCCTTTTGCACCTCGGAGCCGCTTTTTTCAACGGATTCGTCGGTATGCGCCTTGGAGCTGCCCACCGCGCCGCCAATGCCGTCCCGCCCGGTTTTTCCGCCGAGCAACAAGATAATATCTCCCGCCTCCGGCTGCAAGCGCTTTACATTTTCGGCTCTTGTGGCCGCAACCACAGCGCCCACTTCCATACGTTTGGCTTTAAATCCCTCGTGGTAATATTCTTTGACCTGCCCTGTGGCAAGCCCTATTTGGTTACCGTAAGACGAAAAGCCGTCCGCGGCCTCCGTGGTAATCTTGATTTGAGGCAGCTTACCCTCCATGGTTTTTTCCACATCTTCCGTGCAGTCTCCGCTGCCCGTCACACGCATGGCCTGATACACATAGCTTCTGCCGGAAAGCGGGTCTCGAATGGCTCCGCCCAGGCAGGTGGCCGCACCGCCGAAGGGTTCAATCTCTGTGGGATGATTGTGGGTTTCATTTTTAAACATCACCAGCCAGTCTTCTTCTCTGCCGTCTACATTTGCTTTGACTTTGATGGAGCAGGCGTTGATTTCATCCGAAATTTCCAAGTCGTCCAGCAAACCGTCTTTTCGTGCTTTTTTCGCATAAATCGTGGCAAGGTCCATCAATGATACAGGTTTTTCTCTGTTTACATAAATTTCTTCGCGCACAGCACAATAAGCGTCATAGGCTCGTTGAACCGCTTGATTGATTTTTCCTTCTTCAATATCAATGTTTGTCAGGTGCGTGTGAAACGTGGTGTGCCGGCAATGATCCGACCAGTATGTGTCCAGCACCTTCAGTTCGGTGAAAGTGGGATTTCGTTTTTCTTGAATAAAATAATCTTGAATAAATAAAATATCTTCCAAACTCATAGCCAGACCCAGCTGTGCCATAAGTTCGCTTAATTCTTCTTCGTTTTTTTCGGTAAATGCGTCAACAGAACTTATCTTTTGCGGCAACTCAACCACGGTTGTAAGCGTTGAGACCTTTTGCATCGTCACTTCTTCGCTGTCTACAGGGTTGATGATATAATTTTTGATTTTTTCGATATCCTGCTTTGTCATTTCCCCGCTTAAAATAAAAATCCGTGCATTTTTTATGACCAGATTTTCCTTTCTTGTCATAATTTGCACGCACTGCATCGCCGAATCCGCACGCTGGTCATATTGACCGGGTAAATAAGCCACTGCAAAAACCGTATCTTTAAAGTCCGTATCAATCTCTTCTTCGTTGACAATATCTGTGTTGGCTTCTGCAAAAACCGTATATTTCACAATGTCAAACTCTGCTTGGCTCAGTCCTTGAATGTCATAGCGATTGAGCAATCTCAGCCCGCTCAGTCCCCGGATTTTTAAGTGATTTTTTATCGAAGAAAAATATTTTTGCGCCTCCGTATTATATTCCTGTTTCTTCTCAACAAAAATTCTTAAAACCTTTGACATGCCTACACTCCATTATCCTTTATTATGGATTCTATTGTATAGAATAACTTCCATCTTTGCAACAAAAAACCCGAATTTCTCTCGGGTTTCCCGTGTTTCTTTTTTCATTTTTTACAGTTCAAAAATCCCTATTCCGTCACATCAAACGTCGCTTCGCCCAATCCGTCGATGACCAATCGATAAGAACCCTTTTGAATCGGCTGCGGAGCCGTAAGAGAGCCTGACATGACAATCATACCCTTTTTAAAAGAGCCATACAGCTGATTCATCATCTGATTGGCATACAAAACCGTATTAATGGGATTGCCGTAGACATCGGTGCTGGCTCCTTGGACAATGACTTCGTCGTTTAAATAGACTCTACCTTTAAATTGCGCCATTTCTTCCAGGCTCAAGGTCGGAATAAACTTGTCAAAATACATCACATGTCCGGCATACCCTATGTCACATGTGGTGTCCACGATACTGCCGGGTGATTTGGTGCGACGCGTGGGCACTTCAACGGCTAAGGTGATTTCGCTGTTTTCAATGATTTCTTTTTCGTCCGCCTCCGGCGAAATATCTTTGGTGAAGCGAAAAAGAATTTCGAGTTCCACCAGTGTAAGCCCCGGTTTTTCGCTGAGTGACAAGTTGCCTGTAAACAAATCCTGTTCGGTCAGCGGCGCAAAAAACGGATAGACTAAATTGTTCGCCGCCAGCAGGTTTTTATTGGTGGCGCCCACTTTTGCCCCGATAATTTTTTCTCCCAGCTTCTCCAATTTTTGTTTTACGCACATTTGCTGAATGACATAGGCTTCTTCCATGGTTTTTACACGCAGTTCAGCGGGAATGTCTTCGGCGAGCTGCCCTGTTTCGTAGGCTTCATAAACCTTTTGCGCAATTTGTTCATTCGTCATGGTTTTTTCTCCTTTTCATTACTATTTGAAACACCCAAAAGGGTGCTGTTTAGCCCAACATTGCCTCTACATACTCTCTTGCATCAAACTTTCGCAAGTCGTCTAATCCTTCACCTACACCCACAAACCACACGGGGAGCCGGTGTTTCATGATGATGGGAATGATAATGCCGCCTTTGCTGCTTCCGTCTACTTTGGATAGTACAATTCCGTCGAGCTTGCAGGCTTTTGCAAAGGCTTCGATTTGACTCAATGCGTTGAGCCCGCTGGTTGCATCCACAGTGATAAATGTATACAAATTCATATCCTGCTTATTTTTTGAAAGCACATTATACATTTTGCCCAATTCCTGCATTAAGTTGATTTTATTTTGCAATCTGCCCGCCGTATCTACGATGAGTAAATCTACACCCCTGGCCGCCGCCGAGGTTGCCGCATCATAGGCAACGGACGCCGCATCTGCGCCCATTTCACTTTTCACAATGGGGATATTTATTCGTTTTGCCCATATACTCAGCTGATCCACCGCCGCCGCGCGAAAGGTGTCGGCCGCTGCCAGCATCACATTTTTTCCTTGTTTTACATAGCGGTTAGCCATTTTTGCAATGGTCGTGGTCTTGCCCGTTCCGTTTACACCCACGGCCATGACAATGGCGGGCAAGTCAATGTCTTGTTCCTGCGCAAGATTTTCCGTCAAAAGATCCACCAACACTTCTTTGAGCAGCGGCAGCAGACCGTCTGCACGATAAACTTTTTCTTCGCGAGCCCTTTGTTGAAGCCGATTGGTGATTTCTTCGGCGTTTTCCATGCCAACATCACACAAAATCAGCGTTTCCATAATTTCTTCGTAGCTTTCATCGGTAATATCCGAATTGGTGATGATATTTTTTAACTTGTTGAAAAAAGAAAGATTTGTCGTGCGCAAAGCGCTTTTGTATTTATTTTCAGACATGATTTTCTCCTTTGTTTTTCAGTTGCAACGACACCACGGTTGTTGTGCCGTCACTGCCCATGCTGGCCCCGTAGAGACTGTCGCATATTTCCATGGTGCGCTTTTTGTGCGTAATAATGATAAATTGATTTTGCTTGCGAACCTCGTCCAGATAAGAAGAAAAATGATCCACATTTTGTTCGTCCAATGCAGCGTCAATTTCATCAAACACACAAAAAGGTGAGGGTTTAATCTTTAAAATCGCAAAGAGCAGTGCAATGGCTGTCAGTGTCTTTTCGCCTCCCGATAGCATGGAGATGTTTTTGAGTTTTTTACCGGGCGGCTGTGCCGAAATATCAATACCTGTATTGAGCAAATCGTCTTCGTCCAATATTTTCAACGAAGCCGTACCACCCTTGAACAGTTTTGCGAAGGCGATTTGAAATTCTTTTTGAATCACCGCAAATTGTTCTTGGAATTGCACCGTCATATTTTTTTCAATATCCGCAATGACATTTTCAACATCTGCCTTTGCATTCAACAAATCTTCTCTTTGCGTGGTCAAAAAATCGTGTCGTTCCACCACTTCGTTGTATTCGTCCAGTGCCCCGATATGAATGGTGCCCAATGACTTTATTTTTCCTTTGATGTCGTCGGTCTCCGCCGTGTAAAAGGCCATGTTTTCAATCGGTTTTTTGTATGATTGCGAATTGCGAATGTCTATTTCATATTGCTCAACAATGTTTTCGCTCAAATGATCTATTTTCATTTTCGCATTGTTGATTCGCAGTTCAAGATGGTGAATGGCATCACTCAGGCTGTTCTTTTCTTTGCTCAAAGCAATCACCTCAGTGTTTGCCCGTTCATATGCACTGTTTTTTTCAGCCTTTTCAAGCAGCATGCTGTCATATTTTTCTTTCATGCTTTGTCGCTGCCACGCATAGCTTTCACTTTGCATGCGATAGGTTTCCATATTTTTTAACAGTTCCTCTTCGAGCTTGCGGGCATCGTAGTAGCGCTGTTCGTTGAGAGATTGCATCCTGCGTTGGCCTGCCAAATCAGATTCGCTTTGGCGCAGTCTTTCTTTCGTGTAATTTATTTTTTCCATTACGCGAACTGCCTCTATAGTTGTTTGGTTCAAGCTGTCCCAATTGCTCTGATAGTCGCTTTTGATTTCGTCTATATCGGAATGAATTTCAAAAAACGCCTCGATATTTTCTTTTTTTTGCAGGTAGTCTTGCTTTTTTTCAAGCAAGGCTTTCAGTTGCCGTTCAACCCTTGCCGATGTTTCTTCAAACAAGGTGTTTTGGCGCTTGCAGGCACCCTGTTCGATGCTGATTTCATTCAGCGCCGTCTGTGCCCCTTGCAGTTTTTGTTGTGCGCCTGCAATGGCATCCTTTGTATAAGCGCCATCAACAACCGCACGGTCATAGGACTTTTGCAGTTCGGCAATTTCGGTTGTCAGTTCTTTGATGCGTTGCTTTCGCCCCAACGGTGCCACATTGTCGGTTTTGCTCTCTCCGCCGATAATGGAGCCCCCGGGCATAAATACTTCGCCGTTGAGCGTTACAATTTTCCATCTATGCTTCGTCTTTTTTGACAACTTGATCGCTTGCTGCACATCTTCGGTGACTAAAACTCTGCCCAATATGTTTTTAACGATGCCTTCATAGCGGCTGTCATAGTCCACCACCTCTGAGGCGATCGTCAAATATTCGTCTCCCAACGTTTCTTTCTCGCTATTGCTGATAACGGCAGGTTTAATCACCGAAATCGGCATAAACGTCACACGTCCCCATTTGTTTTTATTCAAAAGCGCAATACATGAAGCCGCCGCGCTTTCATCTTCCACCACCACATAGCGGTAAGCGCCACCCATGGCCGCTGTTACGGCTTTGAGATATTTTGAGTCTATATTCACAAGCTCAGAGAGCACACCGTGAATACCTTTTATCATTTCCGCGCCTTTGGTCTTTGCCTGTAACAATTTTTTTACGCCATAGCCATAGCCTTGCATGTCTTCTTCGCTTGCCTTGAGCATCGAAAGCTGTGACTGCGATACTTTCATCCTTTGCAGTGTCTCATTGATTTGCACCTGTGAGGTTTCATAGGCTTTCGTCGCAGCTGTTGCCTCCTGTCGCAAGCCTTCATAGCTTTGTTGCATTGCGGCCAATTGAGTGGTTAGCTCTTTGAGCTGCTGCGTGTTTTTTTCCTGCATCTCTTGCGCTTCTTTTAATTGTTGCGCATATTTTTCCGAATCTTGCTGGCACTCTTTAAGCACATACAAAATATTTTTATATTCACCTTCTTTGCTGACAAAATCATTTTGTCGGCCCTGGCTTTTTTCTGTTTCGCTCTTTTGGCGTTGAATTTCTTGTTGAAGAATTTTATATTCTTCTTCTTGCACGACCAGCTGATTTTCAAAATCGGTTTTGTCGGCCTCTATCTCCTCTATGCGCTGTAGCAGCGTTGTTTCTTCCTGCTTCAGCAACTCAATATTCGTCTTGTTTTGTTCGTATTTAATTCTCGCCACTTCGCTGTTGGTTTTTAAGCTTTCATGCTGCGCCTGCGCTTCATATATTTTTGCATTCAATGCATCGATTTGACGCTCAATGGCGGATACAACATCCTTCAGCGACAGATACTCGGTTTCTGCTGAGGCAAATCTTTCTTCAAGCTGTTTATAGTTTTGTGCCATAATCAACTTGTCTTCGGCACATTTTTGGTATTCAGCATCAAATTCTTCAATTTTATGTGCAAAAATATTCAACTCACGTTCTTTTAACTGATCGCGCAGCCTCAAATATCGTTTTGCTTTTTCCATTTGATACTTCAGCGGGCCGATGCGCTTTTGCAACTCGGCAATAATATCTTGCGCTCTGTCGAGATTTTTTTGCGTATTTTCTAACTTTCTTTCGGCTTCGGCTTTCTTTGTTTTGTATTTTACAATCCCCACCGCTTCTTCTAAAAGCAGTCTGCGGCTTTGCGGGCTTCCGTCAACCAAATCCTGCACCTGCCCCTGGCCCACAATGGAGTATCCTTCTTTGCCCAGCCCGGTATCCATAAACAATTGCTGAATATCCTTTAGCCTGCACAGGGTTTTGTTGATAAAATATTGACTTTCTCCCGATCGATACAGCCTGCGCGTGACGCTGACTTCTTCATAATCCACAGGCAAGATTCTCTGCGAATTGTCTATCAATAAGCTCACTTGGGCATAGCCTAAAGGGCGTTTTTCCACTGTGCCGTTAAAGATAACGTCTTCCATTTTTTCTCCGCGCAAACACCGTGTGCGCTGTTCACCCAGCACCCACTTAATTGCATCCGCCACATTGCTCTTGCCGCTGCCGTTAGGCCCCACCACCGCCGTGATGTTCCCGGTAAAGTCGATTTGCGTGCGTTTTGCAAATGATTTAAATCCGGTAATTTCAATTTGTTTTAAATACATGTAGTCTGTCCTTATTTTTCAAAATTTGCTAAAGAATTTTCATCGCTTCCAATGCACTTTTCGCCGCAGCTTTTTCTGCCTCTTTTTTACTGCTCGCCTGAGCGGTGGCCGCCAAAATTCCGTTGATATATAATTCTACCACAAAAGTCTGCTCATGAAATGCTCCAATTGTTTCTTTTACACGATACTTTGGTACACTTTGGCGCTGTTTTTGCAAATGTTCCTGCAAAATCGATTTATAATTAATAAAAACTTCCTCTTCCGATATGTTTTGCAGCTCTTTTTCAAACAATTCTCTCACCAATTTGCGGACGATATCATAACCACCGTCCATATACACAGCCCCCAACACCGCCTCAAAACAATCGGCAAGGTTGGATTTTTTGTCTTTTCCGCCTGTTTGCTCTTCACCGGCTCCCAAATAGATAAATGCAGACAGCCCCATTTCTCTTGCCTTTTTTGCCAGCATGTTTTTATTGACCAAGGCACTGCGCATTTGGCTGAGTTTGCCTTCATCAATGGCCAGATGCCTTTCATAAAGCAGCTCGCTGACACCCAACTGCACCACCGCATCGCCCAAAAACTCCATCCTTTGATTGTCATAATCCAATCCGTGCTCATTGCTGTAGGAAGAATGCGTCAATGCCTCCTTCAGCAAAGCGGGATTATGAAATGTATATCCTATTTCCAAATACAACTTCTCATATGTTTTCATTTTTCTTCTCTCTTAATGAAAAAAATAAAAGTCCTCGATTCAGAACTTTTATTTATCAATTGTTTCATATTTATTGCCTGATACCATTCAAATAAACGCCAAACATATTTATTTTTTGTTTTCGATATATTCTACGATATCACCCACCGTTTTGATGCTCTTGATGTCTTCTTCGTCAATAGTCACATCAAACTCGTCTTCAAACGCCAAAACCAATTCCAGCAAATCAATGGAATCCGCCCCCAAATCATCAATAAATGATGTATTGTTCGACAATGTTTCTCTGTCCACTTCCAGCTGTTCGGAAATGATGGTTCTCACTTTTTCCTCCATGTCGGTACTGCCTCCAAAATGATATTATCTTTATACTATAGTTCTATTATATATTCGTACTTTTTTCAATCCCTTTTTCTAAAATTTCCGATATTATTTTGCTTTGCCCATATTCATGCCCCGCAAAAATTGCATTTTTGATTGCCGTGGCATCGCTGCTGCCATGTGCTTTGATCACCGCGCCGTTGACGCCCAGCACGCCGAGGGTTTGCCCGGGCGCAAGCGAAAAGGTGATGTCGCGCAGCGCTTCAAACGCGGGCAGCGAAGGATCGCTGC
>CALFLU010000113.1 GCA_937880125.1 uncultured Eubacteriaceae bacterium | reverse complement strand
AACAGCGCGTTGTGTGATGAAGAAAAAAAAGGGTTATTTTTTAAAAAGACCGGAGAGAAATTTATTTTTTTCGATAAAAAGCAGCAGAGGAAGACCAATGCCGTAGCAGGCGAGTATTTGCCCCGCGGCAACCCAAAACATGGCAAGCAGATAATTGACGGAAATCATGACTTTGAGAACATAGCCCACCACGAGCGCATTGACGAAGATGGAGGGCAAGGGAACAAGGTATTTGTTTTTGATTTTACTTGCGAAAAACGCGGCAACGCCTGTTGCCAGTGTGCCGAAAACAATGTCGATCAGTCCAAAGGGACTGGACAGGTTTGAAAGCAGGCACCCCAGGGCAAGGCCTGGAACGGCCGCGGGCGTAAAGTATGCGAGCACGCAAAGACCCTCGGCAATTCGCACCTGCATCAGCGAATAACTGATGGGTGCAAACAGAATGGTCAATGTAAAATATGCGGCTGCGATAATTGCGGATTTCGTTAAAAACAAGAATTTTTTATTCAAGATAGGGTGTGCCTCCTCGTCCACAGGTCATTATTCACCATTTTACGAAAAAAGTAAATGCTTTTCTGTGATAATTTGATATAATGTATCAACCGGAGGTGCGAGTATGCTGGAATGCTGCATGGTTTTAGGCAGTGACGACGGAAAAAGCATGTTTGAATTGGGCATGTGGAAAGCCTGCATGGATAATAACGCAGCAATCAGCGATATTGCTGGAGCCGCTTTTGGCGCCATCAATGCCGCTCTTTTTGCGCAAGGCGACTTTGAAAAAGCCGTGCGCCTTTGGACAAGAGCCTCCGACAGCAAAATATTTTCGGACTTTTATAATCTGCGCCGCAAATATTCCGAAAACCTTGCAACCCCTGACAATAAACAAATTTTGGCGCTTATCAAGCGCATTGCCAAAGGAAACGAGCAGGTGCTGGTAGAGCTCGATGCACTGCTCAGGGCGCATATCGATGAAGAGGTGATACGCAGCAGAGATATTTGTGTGCATATTCCCATTATCTCGGTGGGCGACTACAAGGCGATGACGCTGAATATGGACACCATTCGCCCCGGACAATTGGTCAACACCATCAAATTCAGTTTGCTCTCTTATTTGTTTTTTTCTATCAGCAGCTCGGATCATGACATTAATTTGCTGGACGATGCCGCCTACAGGGCGGTAAGCGAAAAAAAGGCTCAATGCATTCTGACACCCTATTTATACAACGGCGATAAACTGGCGGAAAGATACCCCAATGAAAATTTTATTGTTGTGGATAATTCGGAGTATTTGGGTCTGTCTTATACCCACACCTTCGAAAGTTTAAAAAGAAACATTCAATTGGGTTTGCTCGATACGCTAAAAGCCATGAAAATATTGGCGGGCAAAGAATACTATATTGATTTAAAGGCTTCCTCAAGCCTCTACGAGTGGTTTCAATCGCACCTTTGCATGCCGTTTTTGGAAGATATCGATGAAAAAATCGGACGTATGATCGGGGTGCACAACACAGAAATTCAGGCGAATTTGCTCAAAGGAGTGGAGATGCTCACGCAAATCGGACGCTATCGCAACAACGATGTGTATTTGAGCGCCCTGGAGACTTCTGCAGCCATGCTCTATATTGAGCGGGCAAAGCGCTACAGCCCCGATGCGCTGATCAATGAAATTATTCTCAGCGCCAACAACATCATTCAAAAAAATCTCAAAGCCATCCAAGATGAAGAAAATATTTTAAAGGCGATGGGCAATCGAAAAGAATTACCGAGCTTTACAGACGAATCCAGCCCTGCCATTAATTTAATTTATTTTCTCTGTGCACCGAAAGATTCCAATATTTTTATGAATTTTATTCAGTCCATGAAGCCGGAAATGAAAATTGTCATTATCACACTGGTGTATTTGCTGATATATTAGCCCCGAGAAGAAAATAAACAAAGACTGTGCGAGGCATAGTCTTTTTTAATTTGATCTGCAGCATGGTCGGATACAAAAAATGACTGTGATAATGGGGCATGAAATGATATAATATTTAGACTTTAGATAAACCATAGGTTAAACAATGAATAAATTTGAATATCTTTTGAATAATGAAGACATGGGTGCAACCATTGTCGAAAATATCTTTATCAACCACTACATGCCCAATGCGGACGGAGAATATGTCAAAGTCTATCTTTGGGGATTGAAATATGCGTTCTACGGCATGCAAGTGGCCATGAAAGATGCGGATATTGCCTCTGCGCTGGGGCTCTTGGAAAGCGATGTCAACAAAGCCTGGCTCTATTGGCAAAACGAGGGCATTATTCGCATTATACAAACCAACAAAGAAGAAAAAACCATTCAATATTTGAATATCAAGTCCGTGGTGCTGTCGTCGCGTCGGGATACAAAGCGAGAAAACAGAGAGCTGCAAGAAAAAGAAAAGAAACGCAGACAGATGTTTTTGGAAATTGAAGATGTCTATAATCGACCGCTTTCGTCCAAAGAACTCACCGTGATGAATGCCTGGATAGATGACTTCGGATTTACGGCGCAAACCGTGCTGCTTTTGATTCACGATTGTGCCTCAAGAGGACACACAGAGTTGAATTATGTGAGCCAAGTGGCGCAAAATTGGTATGACGCAAAGGTGCGCACCTATGATGAAGGTCTGGATTATCTGACCGAAAACAAAACAAAATGGGATCAATATTTTCGAATATTTAAATACCTCGGATTCAACCGCACACCCAGCAGAGCCGAACAAAAACTCATGGACGGCTGGTTTGATACCTACGGATTTGACATGGAAACCATACAAAAGGCACTGGATACCACCGTGGCCGTGGACAAACCGAGCATTAAATATGTGGACAGTGTGTTGAAAGATTGGTTTGAAGGCGGCGAAATCAAAGAAAGACCGAAAAAAAGCCCGGTGCGCAAAAAAAGCAAGCATAAATTATCCAATGCCCACGAATATGACTTCGCGGAATTGGAAAAACGTTGGCTGAGCAAGACGGAGGAGAGCGATGAAAAGGCTGATTGAAGAAACGCAAAAAGAGTATGCGCTGCGGCGTGAAAAGGCTACTGCCCAGGCACAGGCACGCAAGGGCAAAGCCTTTGCAAAAATCGAGGGACTCAGTGAAATTGAAGACGAAATTGCCCGCTTGGGCATTGCCATGCTCGAGTCCTTGCATGTCAAAGAAGGTGACAAGCAAGAACTGCTTAAAAAAATGGAAGAGTTGAAGCTGCAAAAAAAGCAGCTTTTGAAAAGTGCGGGACAGAGAGAAGAAGACTTTTTGCCGGATTTTAAATGTAAAAAATGTGATGACAGCGGCATGACAGGAACAGAGGTTTGCATTTGTTTTAAGCAGCAGGTGGCGGCAAAGCTTTATGGCGAAAAATCGCTTCTTTCGGTTTTGGAAAGAGAAAATTTTGACACCTTTAATTTTGAACTCTATTCAAACAAAGCGCAAAAGGGACAAAAAAATCCGCGCCAAAACATCAAAAAAATATCAAGCGACTGCCTGCACTATACGGCCACGTTCGGCAGAGAATCGGGAAATTTGATTTTTACGGGGGCGCCGGGGGTGGGCAAGACCTTTATGATCAATTGCATCGTTGCCGAGCTTTTGCAAAAGGGTGTGTATGTGGTGTATATGACGGCATATGACCTCATTGACCTGTTGCGAAAAAGCAAGCTCAGTGAATATGCACAAACCATCGATTCCTCGTTTGTGGATGCACTGTATACTTGCGATTTGCTTGCCATTGATGATTTGGGCACGGAAAATGCTACAGACTTTGCCGTTGACGAGTTTTTTAATTTGCTCAATAAACGATTGTTGGATAAGCGACAAATTATCTTATCGACGAATTTAAATTTGAACGAATTAAACGAAATGTATTCGGACAGAATCTTGTCGCGAATCATGGGATATTTTACGCCCTATGAGTTTGTGGGCGGCGATTTGAGATTAAAATTAAACTAAAATAAGTCAATAAAATCAATTTTTTTAAAAAATAATTGATTTTATTTGCTTTTTTTGGAACTTGATGTATAATTATAATCTAAAAATGAATAATAATACAAACGGAGAGGTGATTGTAAATGAAATATAAAGTGGGCATCATCGGTGCAACAGGATACGCAGGTGTTGAGTTGGTAAGACTCTTGCTGATGCATCCTCAGGCAGAAATTGCGGCAATCTCATCCGTCTCTTATAAGGGAAAGAAAATCAGCGAAGTCTATCCCGCCTTGGCGCAGATTTATGACGCTGTGTTAGAAGACGAGCAATCCACCATCGAAAAGAGCGATGTGGTCTTTGCCTCGCTGCCGCACGGACTCAGTGAAAACATTGCCTGGCAATGTGCAAAAAATGAAAAAATATTCATTGACCTAGGGGCAGATTTCAGACTGCACAGCGAAGAAGAATATACGCAGTGGTATGAAAACCGCTATCAGTTTCATGAGCTGCATGAAAAGGCGATTTATGCGTTGCCTGAGTTGAACGGAGAAGAAATCAAAAATAAAACCATCATCGCAAATCCGGGATGCTATCCCACCAGCGCAGCATTGGCACTGGTGCCTGCCATCGTCCAAGGGCTTATTGATAACAATACCATTATCATTGACTCTAAGTCCGGGGTAAGCGGCGCAGGGCGCGCCATGACCCAAGCAACCCATTTTCCCGAATGCAACGAGGCCTTTGCCCCCTATAAAACAGCGACGCACAGGCACACCCCCGAAATTGAGCAGACGCTGAGCCATTATGCTAAACAAAAGGTTTATGTGACATTTGTGCCGCATTTGCTGCCCATTAACAGAGGCATCCTAACAACGGCCTATGCCAGCTTGACAGCAGATAAAAGTTTGGAAGAAATTCATGGGATTTATGAAGATTTTTACAAAGATGCGCAATTTGTTCGCATTATGCCCATCGGTGAGACGAGCAATGTCAAATACGTGCGCTATTCAAACTATTGCAACATCTCATTGCATAAGGACGAGCGCACCGGGCGCATTGTGATTGTGAGCGCCATTGACAACATGGTTAAAGGCGCGGCGGGTCAGGCGATTCAAAATATGAATATTGTGCTGGGCATTGCGCAGCAGGCGGGGTTGGACTATATTCCGCCTTGTATATAGATTGTGAGGAAAACAAAATGGAAATGAAATTAATCAAAGGCAATGTGGCGGCACCAAAGGGCTTTATGGCCGGAGGCATACACAGCGGCATTCGCAGAAATAAATCGAAAAACGATCTGGCGTTGATAATCAGTGAAAAAAGAGCCAATGTGGCATGTACTTTTACGCTCAATAAAGTAAAAGCATCCCCCTTGCGCCAAACGATGAAAAATGTGGCAGACGGCTATGCACAGGCAATTATTGTCAACAGCGGCAATGCCAACTCCTGCAATCCGGACGGAGACGAAAAAGCAGCGGCCATGTGTGCGCTGGCTGCGAAAACCACGGGGATTGCGCCGCAGGATATTATTGTTTCTTCCACAGGGGTTATCGGTAAATCTCTTCCGCTGGAGCCCATTGAAAACGCACTGCCGGCGCTGTATGCATCGCTGAGCGATGAAGACGGCATGCAGGCGGCCTATGCCATTATGACGACGGATACAAGGGCAAAGGAAATTACCGTTGCCTTTGAAATCGATGGTGTGCCCTGTACAATGGGAGCCATTGCCAAGGGATCGGGCATGATTCACCCCAATATGGGAACAATGCTTGCCTTTATCACAACAGATGTCGCCATTTCTTCGGCAATGCTGAAAAGCGCCTTGGGTGGTGTGGTGGCAGATACTTTTAATATGATCAGCATCGACGGAGACACGTCCACCAACGACATTGCCTGTGTTATGGCAAACGGCTTTGCAGGCAATGGCGAAATTGCGGAAAAAAATGCTGCCTATGAGGATTTTGTAAGTGTGCTGCGCTATGTAAGCGTGTATTTGTCCCGTGAAATCGCCCGCGACGGCGAAGGGGCAGACAAACTGATTGAGTGCAATGTCCAAGGTGCTATAAGCGAAGAAGACGCTAAAAAAATTGCAAAGAGCGTTATTACCTCCTCGCTTTTGAAAACAGCCATGGCCGGT
>CALFLU010000112.1 GCA_937880125.1 uncultured Eubacteriaceae bacterium | reverse complement strand
ATATTCGCACTTCCGCAATGATTTTTTCTTTCACCGTGGTATAATAAAGAAAAAATCATTGCGGAAGTGCGAATATGGAAACGAACCTGTTAAACAAATTTCGCCTATATTTATCCGAAAAAAAATACAAAGAATCAAGTGTTGGAGCATATGTGTACGACGTGAAGCATTTTATTGCGTATTTGGCACATCAAACAAACAGCACTGTTGAAAACAAGCATTTTCGCCATTTAACAAAATCCGATATCTATCTTTATATTAATTATTTAAAAAATGAAAAACAAAACATGGCGGTCACCATCAACCGAAAATTAGCCGTACTGCGCATTTTCTTTGATTTTTTAGAGGAAGAGGGGATTGTCCATGCAAATTATGCCGAACGCATCAGTCTTCGCATTATCCCCAAGGAAAACGTCTCTTCCGAGGACTATTTTTGCTTATCCGACGATTGTCTCAAAGAATACAGATCTAAAATGGATGACAGTTTTTCCGCTCGCGAAAAAATCTTATTTATTTTAGTGAGCAAATACGCTTTGATGCCTCGAGAAATCGTTGATATCAAGCATGAAGACATAGACATTGACAACGGACTGCTGCATATTACGGGCAGCAATGAGCGAATGGTGTATTTTCGTGAAGATTCGGATTTAAAAGGCGATTTAAGGGATTTTAAGACCACAGGCGGGTATCTGTTATCCAATAAGCCCGAAAAAGCCATGTCGGTGAGAAATGTTCAAATCTTGCTATCAAAAATTTGTCGAAAATTGTTTGGCGTCAGCATACCGGCTGTGGCGTTGCGAAAGAATGCAGTAAAAAATTATATTGAATTGCATAACGCAAACCTGATGCAGGTAAAGACATTTCTAGGATTAAAAAGCATTTCGGCGGTAGAGAAGTACCTATAAAACGAGATACAACATTCCGCTAAATACAGGTTTAAAGTAATGTAATATCGAAAAAGGGGTTAAAATGAGCAATTATTCAAAAAACATCTCTTTTCAACTCAATTCGAAGTTAAATGATATTCTGGCGGATTTGCCGGATTTTGTGCGCACGTTTTTTATCGGCATTGACGCTACGACGGCTATTAAGACGCGTATCGCTTATGCGACGGATATTCGTACGTTTTTTGCTTATTTAATCGATGAATCGATTTTGTCCAATACGAAGTCTATGAAAAATATTACATTAAAACAAATGGATGATTTGGACAGCATGTATATTGAGCGTTATTTGGCATATTTGTCGCAATATAAAAAATCAGACGATGATATTGTCTACACAAACTCCAACAGCGCAAAAGCGCGCAAATTGAGCAGTATTCGCAGTATGTATCGCTATTTTTATAAAAAAGGCGCGGTGAAAAACAACCCTTCCCTCTTGGTGGATATGCCGAAAAAGAAAGAAAAACCCATTGTGCGTCTGGAGATCGAAGAAAGCGCAAACTTGCTTGACAGCATCGAATCCGGCGAACATTTGACAAAAGCCCAAAAACGCTATCATGACAAAACGCAGATTCGCGATTTGGCCATCATTACGTTGATGCTGGGCACGGGTATTCGAATCAGCGAATGCGTGGGACTGGATATCAACGATATCGATTTTTCAAACAGCAGTTTTCGCGTAACACGCAAAGGCGGCAATGATGAGATATTGTATTTCGGCGACGAAGTAAGAGAAGCATTGGAAGAACATCTCAAATTGCGCAACAAGATCATCGCCACGCCCGGTGAAGAATCCGCTCTCTTTTTATCGCTGCAAAAAAAGCGTATGCAGGTGAGTTCGGTACAAAAAATGTTGAAAAAGTATATCAGCGGCGCCGTGCCGTTAAAAAACATCTCGCCGCACAAATTGCGCAGCACGTTCGGCACAAACCTTTACCGAGAAACCGGCGATATCTATTTGGTCGCAGACGTGCTGGGCCATAAAGATGTCAACACCACGAAAAAGCATTACGCGGCAGGCAGTGAGGAATTGCGGAAAGCGGCTGCCAAGAACGTAAAACTGCGCTAGATTGTTTATTTGATACCGACGATTGAATATGGCAAATAGAGCGTCTGTCCCGGTTGGATATGTTGATCGGAGGCAAGAGTGTTGTCTTTTTTAATAATCGATACCACTTCTCGAATGTCTTTTTTGCTTTGCGCCTTGGATGCGATGCTCCAAAGTGTATCTCCTTCTTGAACGATATACACTTCCCCTGCTTTTTCGGTGCCTATGTCGCTTGCCTCGATGGTCAGATTAATCAGCAGGCTGAAGGCGATAATCACCAAAAGCAATACGGATATGATACTGGCGAAAAAGCGTCTTTTATTTACGATTCTATATCTGTTTGTATACATAGTATACACCTCTTTCACATATATCGAACATGTGTTCTAACTCTATTATAGTCCCAATTTTATGCTTGTCAATAAAAATCGTACATTTGTTCTGTTTTTTTAGAACAAGTGTTTGACTTTTCACATAATAGGCTTATAATAATATTGAGGTGATAGGTATGTATGAAGATTTAACAAAGAAGCAGCGTGAGATTTTCGAATTTATGAAAACCGAACAACGGCAAAAGGGCTATCCCCCGTCGGTGCGCGAAATAGGTGAAGCTGTGGGGTTGCGCTCCCCTTCTTCGGTACATTCCCAATTAACCAAGCTCGAAAGCAAGGGTTATATCAGAAAAGATCCCACAAAGCCTCGTGCAATCGAAATTATCGATCCGCAATATGACGACGACACCTCTTATGAACAAAGCGAAACCGTGCACATCCCTATCGTGGGTCAAATCACTGCGGGCCAGCCGATTTTAGCCGTGGAAAACATTGTATCCACCTTCCCTCTTCCTCTC
>CALFLU010000111.1 GCA_937880125.1 uncultured Eubacteriaceae bacterium | reverse complement strand
GACGCAATGGCCGATACCATCGAAATTGATGCCGCTTCCAATCGAGGCATTGAAGAGATTAGGCAAATTAAAGAAAGTGTGAAATATCCGCCGGCCATGGGGGCCTATAAAATCTATATCATAGACGAAGTGCATATGCTGACCATGGAGGCCTTTAACGCACTGCTCAAAACGTTGGAAGAACCGCCGCAAAATGTGGTGTTTATTTTGGCGACCACCGAGGCGCATAGACTGCCCTATACCATTATCTCTCGAACACAGCGCTATGATTTTAGACGATTGAGCGCAGCGCAGATTCAAAGTCACATCGAAACAATTTGTAAAAACGAAGAAGTAGCCATAGAACAAGGGGCGGCAAGGCGCATTGCGCTGCTTGCCGAAGGCGCTTTGCGCGACGCGCTGAGCCTGCTCGATAAATGCATTGCCTATGCGGGAGACGAGCCGATTACCGCAGCGGTGGTGGACAAGGTAACAGGGCGTGCCGACGAAGGGGCTGTGTTGGAAATGATTCAAGCGCTCTTTGAAAAACAGGGTGCGATATTGTTTGCGCTTTTGCAACAATCCTTTGACAAGGGAAGCGATGCCGTGACACTGCTTGCAGCCATGATATCTTGCCTGCGCGACAGCATTGTCGCACGCATGCCCGCAAGTGCTCAGCTGACACTGCTTGGCGACGAGCATAGGGTGGCGCAAATGGAAGCACTGGCAAAGACGGCCTCGCAACAAGCGCTCACGAGGGCTTTTGATATTTTAATCGACGCACAAAGCAAAATGCCGTTTTCGCCGATGCCGCGCTATGTGTTGGAGTGCGCACTGCTCAAAGTGATGCAAGATGAATCGGAAAACGAGACGAGCACACAACAAAAATCACCGGTGCCAAAATCGGAAGCAAAAGCCGTGGCACCGCCGAAAAATTCGCCTCAAAAGGTGCGGGTGCCGCAAGAAGAAACACCTTCAGCGATACCAACCATGCAAGGGGAAAACAAGGCGCCCAAAGCAGAAAAAAAAGAGGCAAAAAAACAAGAAAAAGCACCGACGACCGATGCGAAAATGTTGAAGAAAAACATTGTGGCAGCCTTGAGCAAGACCTCACCCTTTATTGCGCTGGGTGTGGAAAATGCCGACATTGTCATGGAAGAAAATCGACTGGTGATGCTGCTGGCACCCAATGATTACCGACTGATTGGCGACGATGTGCGTCTGCGTGCGGATGTGGTGCTTGCGGCAAGACAGCAATTTGCGCAGGAAGAAAATATAGAAGTGGAAATCAAAGTAAAAGAAAGAAATGCCGAAGAAGAATTTAAAAATATCATCGGCGATATCTTAATTATAGAGGAATAGGAGAAAAAACGATGGCAAAAGGAAAATTTAAGGGCGGTATGCCGGGCGGAAATATGAACAACCTGATCAAACAGGCACAAAAAATGCAACAACAGGCGCAACAGGCACAACAAGAGTTGGAAGAGAGCGAATTTGTTGTCTCCAGCGGCGGCGGAATGGTTGAAGTTGTAATCAGCGGGAAAAAAGAGATTAAATCTTTAAAAATCAATCCGGAAATCGTAGACAAAGAGGATGTGGAAATGCTGGAAGATATGCTCTTGGCCGCATTGAGTGCCGCTGTTGCGGAAGTGAATAAAGCCACAGAAGAAAAATTTGCGTTTGCGCAAGGCCTTGGCGGCGGAATGGGAATGTTTTAAATGTCCTATTTTGTGCAGCCGCTGAAAAATCTCATTACCGAATTTGCAAAAATGCCGGGTATCGGACGCAAAAGTGCGCAAAGGTTGGCTTATTATGTGTTGGCGCTGGAAGACAGCCAGGCTTTGGCTTTGGCAGAGGCCATTCGAAAGGTGAAAGAAGAAGTGCACCTGTGTCCGAAATGTTTTAACATCACCGATTTGGAAGTGTGTGAGATATGCACCTCTGCCAAGCGGGATCAAAGTCTGATTTGTGTAGTGGAAAATGCCAAAGACATCATCGCCATTGAAAAGACGAGAGAATACCGCGGGCTCTATCACGTGCTGCACGGGGTGATCTCGCCCATGGACGGAGTGGGTCCCGAAGACATTAAAGTCAAAGAACTTTTGGAGCGCATTGGGCAAGTGGACGCCAAAGAAATTATCTTGGCGATGAACCCCAACATTGAGGGAGAAGCCACGGCGATGTATATTTCGCGCTTGATCAAACCCTTGGGCATTATGACCACGCGCCTTGCAAGAGGTATACCCATGGGTGGAGAGTTGGAATTTGCCGACGAATACACCCTTGTCAGTGCCCTGAAAGGAAGAGTGGAAATATAAATGAAAAAACTCGTGGTCATTGATTCGTATTCACTGATTTATAAAGCCTTTTACGCCATAAGGGATATGCGAACCACGTCGCAAATCCCCACCAATGCTGTACACGGCTTTGTTAATATGCTCATCAAAGTCTTAAAAGAACAAGACCCTGCTTATTTGTATGCGGCTTTCGACCCCAAAGGGGGAACGTTTCGCCATGAGGCCGATGAAAGCTACAAAGCCACACGACAAAAAATGCCCGATGAGCTGCGACAACAAATCCCCTATATCAAACGGATATTAGAGGCCATGGGCGTTGCAATTGTGGAGATGGAAGGCTACGAGGCCGATGATGTGTTGGGCACTTTTTCGAAAAGAGCGGTCGCGCAAGATGTTGCCTGCATTCTCATTTCGGGAGACAGGGACAGCTTTCAGCTTGCCAACGAAAACACGACGATTTTTTATGCAAAACGAGGCGTCAGTGATATTGTTTGTGTGGACGAAGATTATATTTGGCAAGAATATAGTCTTACGCCGTCGCAACTGGTCGATGTCAAGGCGTTGATGGGAGACAAATCGGACAACATTGCAGGCATTGCGGGTATCGGAGAAAAAACCGCCCGCGCATTGATTGAACAATACGGCACACTCGACGAGCTCTATGCGCGCATTGAGGAAGTGAGCAGTGCCAGAATCAAAGAAAAACTGCTTGCGGGGAAAGAAACAGCCTATCACAGCAGGTATTTGGCAGAAATTTGCAAAGAGGTTCCCTTACCCGATGGACTTGAGCCCTATAACGGCATTGCCGATGAAGCGGCATTGCTGCAAGTGTTGGAAGAGTTGGAAATGAAAAACACCCTGGCGCGACTGGGGCTTTCAAAAGAAACGGAAAAACAAGTCGTTGTCAAACCAAAGGCACTGTGTTACGAATTGCTGGATGACAAAAACTTCGATATTGCAAAGAAAGAAGCCGAGAAAAGTGGACAGATTTATACCTATTATGAGTCACAAGCAGACGTCATTACCTTGGTTGCCTTTGTTTGTGAGGAGAAAGTCTATATAGCCAGAGGCGAAGTGTTGCAAAAAACCATGGCACTGCTTGCCGCACAGGCAAACAAACTGGTGGTACATGATGTGAAAAACTTCATCTTTGCCGCGCGCAGCATGGCTGCAATTGAACAAGCGGCCTTTGATGTGTATTTGGCGGCCTATGTGCTCAATGCCACAGATGCCTCTTACAGCCTGGCTGCTTTGAGCAAGCAATATTTGGATGAAGAGATTGAAGAAAACCCACAAGGCGGCCAAATCAGCTTTTTGCAAAACGACGACGAGCAAATGCAAAAGGTATGCCGCTGTGTTGCCGTCATAAAAAAGCTTGCGGAATTGTTTGAAAAAAACCTGCAAAAAATAGATGCAGATCAATTATATTATGAAATTGAACTTCCCCTTGCCAATGTGCTGGCACAGATGCAGGCGGAAGGTATTACCATTGACACAGCGCAGCTAAGAGAGGCCGGAAAAGAGCTGGATGAGCAAATCGCCGGTCTTGAACAAGACATCAGGCGACTGGGTGCCAAGGACGAATCCTTTAATGTGAATTCGCCCAAACAGCTTTCGGTGCTTCTTTTTGAAGAATTGAAACTGCCTGTGAAAAAGAAGACGAAAACGGGGTATTCCACAAATATTGAGGTACTGGAATCGCTGTTGAATCAACATCCGATCATTGTAAAGATTATTGAACTGCGCAAAGCCGCCAAGCTCAACAGCACCTACATTAAGGGGCTGCTGCCGTTGATTGATGAAAACACGTCAAAGATACACACGACCTTTAATCAGACCATCACCACGACAGGGCGCATTTCTTCTTCAGAGCCCAATTTGCAAAATATTCCCATTCGAAGCCACGAAGGCAGGTTGCTGCGCAAGGCTTTTTCGGCAAAGGATGAACATCATTTGCTCATTGATGCGGACTATTCGCAAATTGAGTTGCGTGTGCTGGCGGATATTGCCGATGATGAATCCTTTATCACTTCTTTTTTAAACGACGAAGACATCCACACCCGCACGGCATCAGAAGTGTTTCATATACCGCTGGATATGGTGACCGGTGCCATGCGCAGCAAAGCAAAGGCCGTGAATTTCGGCATTATTTACGGCATCAGCGATTTTGGACTGGCAAAAAACTTACACATCAGCCGTGCCGAAGCAAAGGAATATATTGATACATATTTGTCTTATCATGAAGGTGTGAGAGAGTATATGAAGTCCATTGTGGAATTTGCACGGCAAAACGGTTATGTGGAAACAAAGTTCAAACGCAGACGCTATATTTCCAATATCAACGACCGCAATTTTAACGAGCGCAGCTTTGCGGAGCGAACAGCGCTAAACACGCCCATTCAGGGCACGGCAGCGGATATTATCAAAATTGCGATGAATGATGTTTATGAAGAAATCAAAAAACAAAAGCTGAAAAGCAAGCTGATATTGCAGGTGCACGATGAACTGATTATCGAGGCGCCCTTGGAGGAAAAAGAAATTGTCATGGAACTTCTCAAAGAAAAAATGCAAAATGCCGCAGTGCTCAAAGTGCCCCTCAAGGTGGATATTTGTGCGGGGCGAACGTGGTATGACTGCAAATAAGGAGGAGCAATAATGCTGAAAATCGGTGTAACCGGGCTCATTGCCAGCGGCAAAAGCGAAGTGAGCAAACTGTTGAGTCAGTATACAAAGTTTCCCATCATCAATGCGGATCATTTGGCGCGTGAGGTGACGGCAAAGGGCAGCGAGGCCCTTGCGGAGATTGCGCTGGAATTTGGCAACGAATATATCAAAGACGGCGAAATTAACCGTCCGCTGCTTGCCAAAAAGGTGTTTTCGGATGAAGAGGCAAAAAATCGCCTCAATGCCATTGTGCATTATCGCGTTGGAATACGCTATGAAGAATTGCTGGAGCGATACGAAAAAATTGATGTCAAAGGCATTATTTTTGACTGTCCCTTGCTTGTAGAGGCAGGAGCCGGTGAGTTGGTGGACGTGGTGGTGTTGGTCTACAGCAGCCACGAGAGTCAAATGGACAGGCTGATGAATATTCGCTCTTTGTCGAAGGAAGAAGCCGAAATGCGCATTCGTGTTCAAATTCCTTTTGAAGTGCAAAAAACCTTTGCGGATATTGTCGTGGAAAACGATGGAACCATTGAAGAATTGGAGCAAAAGATGCCTGCGCTCTTTGAAGAGATAAAAGAATGCATCTCACAGAAAAAATCGTTGCATAATTAAGCGGATTCATATATAATACATCCTGCATGATATTTTGCGGTTGTGGCGGAATTGGCAGACGCACCATCTTGAGGGGGTGGCGAGCAACGCTCATGCGGGTTCAAGTCCCGCCGACCGCACCAAAATGAATTATTTACGTAAAAGGTCGCCAAAGCGTTGGCAGTCTTTTTTATTTGTGCGGTGCAATGAGTGGTGAAATCGGGTTTTTGTGTGAGATGTAATCGAGGAGCTTAAGGCAAAACTACCCGCTACGGGTGGGGCGATAAAGCAGTTTCTTTACTATACTTTAACTAGAGATAAAAATCAGCGAATTTGCAAGAAAGCAACAGCATTTTTTGCGATATTGTCTTTGCAAGAGGAATGGACATAAAACAAAAGAGGTCGACAAAGAGGACAATTTATACGGTTTTTTGATTTTTGTATGGGTGTGTCTGATGTTGTCAGGTTGCGGGTCAAAGCCGAATGCAAACTCAGGTTTGAACTCGGGTTCTGATGCAGGTTTAACCACATCTGCAGACAACAACACACCTGCACCCGCAAGCGACGGACACTTCGGCGATGAAGAGATGAAAGCGATCTTAGAGAAAATTTCTAAAGATTATGATGCGGGATTGCTACAAGAACGAGGATATGAAGATATTCGTGATAGCTACTTCAGTGGCATCGACGATGAGTTGTATGGTGAGACCGACACAGCCTCTCAATAGTATTGGTATGTGCATGGCAGCAGTGAGCTGCAATCTATCGGCGTAACCTTTAAAGATGGCGCAAGTGGTGTAAAAACGCTCAGCGGCATTATTGCCGATTTACAGAAAAAAATAGGGTTCCTCAAAACATAACAGCCGAATACGGCGTTTGATTAACTCAGTAGATTGTTTCAAAAAAGTGTTGAAAAAACAGAATGCAATGAGAAAAGCATAGGTAAACAAAGAAAATTTTACGAGATTTGTGCAATATAACTTTGAACCATCGAATAAAAAACATAAAAGGGCAGAGTGCTTGTTTTGAACAGGGTGTTCAGAAAAAACACGCGCTGTTGTCAGTGTAAAAAGAAAAACGATTCGTTTGTGAATGCATCAGCGATACAAAAAATGGAGGAAAAGAGACGTGCAACAGAAAAAAAACGTACGCATAAAAATGTTTGCCGCAATATTCATTGTGTTATTGATGCTGGCAGCGATAAGCGGGTGCGGATCAGAGACGGCACAACCGGATCCCAATATCGGTGTTTGGAAGGCGACTACAATTGAAATGTTTGGAACAGAGTATAACGCAGTGGAAATGTTTGACGGAGATGTCATCATTGAACTGATGGAAGGCGGAGAGTGCACCTTTAGCGCGATGGGAGAGACGGATCATTACAGTTGGGGATTTAAAGAAGGTATCTTGACCATCAGCGAGGCATCAGTGCCCATTATCACCGGCGTTGTCACCGGCGATACGATGAAAGTCGAACGATTTTTGAATACGGATATGAATGCGACATTTGTAAAAGACAACGGACAATCCACCGCCGGCAGTGAAAATACCGAGGTGAACAACACAGAAGAAACTTCAGGGGACACAGGTGAGCAGGGGCATTTCAGTGCTGCGGATATGAAAATTATCAAGGAAAATCTGGAGAAGGATTATGGCGAAGGTCTGCTAAGAAATCGTTCTTATGAAGATATCCGTGACAGTTATTTTAAGGGCCTAGAGGGTCATTTGTACATGGATACGTCAACCATATCGCAATATTATTGGTATGTCATCGGCAGTAACGAAAACCAATATGTGAAAGTGACATTTCAGGATTACGGCAGCGGAAAAAAGACAGCGGGCGGATATGGCGCTTATGTGCCATGATGAACTTGCGCATTATTGAAGAAAGTGAAACACAAACGCAGACTTTGGCGGCACAGCCGCAAAAGATAAAAACCGAAAATTGCAAAAAGCTGAAATAAACACAGTGATTGAAAGGAGAAACATGTTATGGGACTGATAAAAGCGGCGTTGGGTGCAGTAGGCGGCGTAGTAGCCGATCAATGGAAAGATTATTTTTATTGCGAAGCATTGCCTGAAGATGTTTTGGCCGTAAAAGGCTGGAAACGTGTCTCAGGACGCTCATCCAACACAAAAGACGAAGATAATATTATTTCTAACGGCTCAGTAATTGCAGTGGCCGACGGCCAGTGCATGTTGATTGTGCAGCAGGGAAAAATTATGGATGTGTGCGCTGAGCCCGGTGAGTACATTTTTGATGAAGGCGGCGAGCCTTCGATTTTTGCAGAGGGAACCTTTGAAGAAAATGCGCTGAATTCTTTAAAAAGTGCCTTGGAACGTTTTAAATTCGGCGGCATTCCCGGAAAAGACATTAGAGTTTATTACTTTAACACCAAAGAACTCGTTGGCAACAAATACGGAACGGCCAACCCGGTGCCTTTTCGTGTAGTGGATAAAAACATCGGATTGGATATGGATATTGCCATTCGCTGTTTTGGCGAATACAGTTACAAAATTACGAATCCCATTCTGTTTTACACCAATGTTTGCGGCAATGTGCAGAGCGCATATGTGCGAGAGACAATTGACGGACAACTCAAAAGCGAACTGCTTACCGCGCTGCAACCCGCCTTTGCGAAAATTTCGGAAATGGGCATTCGTTACTCGGCACTGCCGGGACACACCCAGGAGCTTGCGCAGGCGCTCAACGATGTGCTGTCGGCAAAATGGCGCGACTTGCGTGGCCTTGAAATTGTTTCTTTTGGGGTCAGCTCTATTAATGCCAGCAAAGAGGACGAACAAATCATCAAAGATTTGCAAAAGAGCGCTGTAATGCGTGATCCTACCATGGCGGGAGCTACGTTGGTGAGTGCACAGGCCGATGCCATGCGCTCAGCGGCGGCAAATGAAGGCGCCGGCTCGGCAATGGCCTTTATGGGCATGAACATGGCGGGGGGTGCCGGTGGCATGAATGCACAAAATTTGTTTAACATGGGTCAGCAACAACAGCAGCAACCCCAACAGGCAAATCAACAAGCGGCACCGGCACAGACAGGCTGGGCTTGTGCTTGCGGACACAGCGGAAATCAAGGAAAGTTTTGTTCTGAGTGCGGAAGCCCGCAACCTGCGGCACAGGGATGGAATTGTTCTTGCGGTGCAGTAAACAAAGGAAAATTCTGCTCCGAGTGCGGCAAACCGAAACCTGCTGCCGAACCGCAATATCAATGTGATAAGTGCGGGTGGGAGCCGGAAGATATGTCAAAGTTGCCAAAGTTTTGTCCTGAATGCGGAGACGCATTTGATGACGGTGATATCAAATAGAGAGAGGATAAACAAATGGGTTTTTTTGATAAAAAATACTGTGATGTTTGCGGTGAAAAAATAGGCTTGTTGGGCAACCGCAAATTAGAAGACGGAAACTTATGCAAAAATTGTGCGAAATTGCTTTCGCCTTTCTTCAGCGACCGCAGACAAAGCACAGTGGCAGATATTAAGGAACAACTTGCTTATCGTGAAGCAAACAAAGCGGCGGTGCAAGCCTTTCGTGTGACTCGCACCTTGGGCGGCTCGACAAAGGTATTGCTGGATGAAGATGCAGGCAAATTCATCGTCACGCCTTTTAGCCGATGGCAGGAAGAAAATCCGGATGTGCTGGATTTTTCCCAGGTAACAGGCTGCAATTTGGACATAACAGAAAGCAGAACGGAGTTAAAAGAAGAAGACGCGGAGGGCAATGAAAGAAGCTACAGTCCGCCCCGCTACCACTATTCTTATGACTTTCATATGATTATCCATGTTAACAGCCCGTGGTTTGATGAGATTCGCTTCAGGCTCAACAACCGAGACATTGACCAGGCCTTAGCCAGAGGCATTTTCATGCAAAGCGATGAAGACAGACGCAACACGGTTGAATACCGCGAACATGAGGCGTTGGGACAGGAAATCAAGGAAGCTTTGAGCCAGGTGCGCCAAAACGTTCGAGACAATATTGCCGCGGCCAATGCACCCAAAACGGCGCAAATTTGTCCTTTGTGCGGTGCAACCACAACACCGGATGCCAACGGCAGATGCGAATATTGCGGTGGCGCCGTTCAAGGATAAATCACTCCCGTCAAAGGCGTTGCCTATGCGTCTGAAAGAGGAGAGGAAACTATAAAGAGCACAGACCGCATCAAGGTATTTTGACACCTGCAAGATGCAGGAAACAGAGAATTTGCGGTCTGTGTTCGGCAGGCTAGCAGTGTTTATCAGCTGCAAATTGATTTTGCGGTAAAATAAAAAAAATTTTTAGGAGGGGAAAAATGGAAAGAACAAGCAACAAATTTCTCAAAGTAACAGGCATTATTATGATTATCGGGGGTGCGCTGGGTATTATTGCCAGTATTCTCGGTATTATCACGATTCGCGCATTGGCAGTAGTTTTTGGCGACGAAATAAAACTGGGTCTGTTGGTTGTAGCGGCGCTTTTGGCCATTGGCGGCTCAGCAGTAAGCCTCGTTGCAGGTATTTTTGGTGTGAAATATGCGGCAGTGCCGGAAAAAGCGAACCAGTGCATTTTCTTTGGTCTTCTTGCAATCGCACTTTCTGTATTGGGCTTGATTGTCAACATGATCGGTGGCGGCAGCTTCAGCGTTGTCAGCTTCATCGTGGGCTTGATTTTGCCGGGATTGTACTTGTATGGTGCATTCCAAAATCGAAAATTGATCGGACAATAAGGCTGTGTGCGGGAGTCAAAATTCAACGAGTGAATTTTGACTCCTCTTTTTTTATACAAAACACTTTGAACGAAGTGTCATGAGAGAGAAATATAGGGCAAAATCAAAAAACAAGACAGATTGGAACAGAAATCATAAAAGAACGAAGATGATTTCAAACAAGTTGGTTTTGTGCCATTGATATAGAAATTACAGGCCATACATATGGCATGAAAAGATGCAGTTGTCGGTTTCGGTAAAAAAAGGGACAACGCTGCATCAATAAGAGAGCGGAAAGGAGCACAACGATGGATTTAATGGATTATAAATGCCCAAATTGCGGCGGTGCGGTACGTTTTGATCCGGGCAAACAAGATTTGGTATGTCCCTATTGCGACACGGTACTGAGCGTGGAATCACTTAAATCAATGGATGAACAGCTGCAACACGCCCCTGAAGAAAAAGAAGCATCGGTCGGTTTGGATTATGAAGGAAAAGAATGGCAAGAGGGGGAACAGCAGGGAATGATGGTCTATACCTGCAATTCCTGCAGTGGAGAAATTGTCGGCGACGAAACGCTGGGTGCGACATCGTGCCCGTTTTGCGGCAATGCGGTGGTGATGACGGCAACATTTTCCGGGACACTGCGCCCGGATATGGTCATTCCCTTTAAACGGGATAAAAAAGAAGCGTTGGCAGCGCTGCAAAGGCATTATGTGGGGAAAAAATTGCTGCCCAGGGTCTTCAAAGACAGAAACCACTTAGACGAAGTAAAAGGCGTGTATGTGCCGTTTTGGCTGTTTGATGTGGAAGCCTATGCGGAAATTGATTATCGTGCCACGAATGTACGCGTGTGGAGCGACAGCGATTACAATTATACGGAAACATCGGTTTACAAAGCCTTTCGCGCCGGCACCATCGGTTATCAGCGTGTGCCCGTTGATGGGTCAAAAGTCATAGATGATACGCTGATGGAGTCGATTGAGCCCTTTCATTTTACAGAGGCGGTGGACTTTCAGACTGCTTATTTGGCGGGGTATTTTGCAAACAAATATGATGTTGAAGCAAAGCAAAGTGTGAGCCGCGCCAACGATCGCATCAAAAACAGCACGGAGTCTGCTTTTGCACAAACAGTAACGGGATATGACACGGTTGATGCGATAAAAACGAGCATTCAGCTGCAAAGCGGCGGCATTTGTTATGCGCTGTTGCCGGTGTGGCTGCTTAGCACAAGTTGGAACGGCGGAAAATATACCTTTGCGATGAATGGTCAAACAGGTAAATTTGTGGGCGACTTGCCCCTGGACAAAGCGGCGTATAAATCTTGGTTTTTGAAGATATTTGGCATAACAGCAGCGGCGTTGTTGCTGGCAAGTCAAATCATCGTAACATTTTTGTAGGAGGTGGGCAAGATGAAAAAACGATATCAATTTTTGGCAACGCTCCTCCTTGCAATGTGGCTTTTGGTTTTGGTAACGCCTGTTTCTTTGCTGGCGGCACCTAAAACACTGATTGTGGATGAAATGAGTGTGTTGACGCAATCTGAAAAAGATAACGCAAATGCGCGCGCAGAGCAAATCAGCGCAAAATACAACATGGATGTGGCATTTTTGCTGGCAACCGGAGAGTATCGTGCGAATCAAAACCTGACAACCTATTCCAAAGAGGTTTACGAGAAGTTAAATCTTTCGCAAAACGGATTTATGATGTCCCTTGATGAAGAAAATGCGGTATGGGAATTTGTGGCCTTTGGCAATGCACAAGAGGCGATAGGCGAAAAAGTGCCCTATGAATGGTTTGATGCCTACGACAATGAAAAAACATATAAAGGGGGCATATCGGCTTACTTTAACAGTGTGGAGTCGTTTTTGGCGGCCAACATGGGTGCGACAGATCCTTCGGGGACAACCGATAATTCGGGTGCGATTGACACGACAAATGTGCCGGTGCCTGCCACACCCGTCGGCAGGCAATTGCCGCGATTTGTGGATAGTGTGGGGTTGTTAAACGAACAGCAAAGCGAGCAGCTTACAGCAAAGCTGAATGAGATCAGCGAGCGACTCCAGTTTGATGTGGTGGTTGCCGTTGTTCCTGAGTTGGATAACCGAGAAGCAAGGCTTTTTGCCGCAGATTTTTTTGAACAAAACGGATTTGGATACGGCAGCGAAATAGACGGCGCCATTTTGCTTTTGGCAACAAAGGACAGAGATTTCGGATTTGCTTCGTTCGGGTACGGATTGACGGCCTTTACCTCTGTGGGGCAAGATTATTTGGATACTTTTTTCCTTCCATTTTTGAAAAAAGATCAATACTTTGAAGCTTTCATGGCTTATGCGGACGCCGTGGATAACTTTGTTTTGCAGGCAAAGACAGGTGCGCCCTATGATAAAGGAAATATTCCGAAGACAGCGGCAGAAATATTAAAAATGAGGCTGATAGCGGCGCTGGCAAGCTTGGTGATAGGCCTAGGCTTGGCAGGCGGCATCACATCGTCGTGGAAACGACAGTTGCGCTCTGTGCACCAAGAAGATTGGGCACATGAATATGTGCGTGAGGACAGCGTCGTTTTGTCACAAAAACATGATACCTTTGTGAATAGATTTGTAGACAGAACAGCTCGACCCAAGGACAATGACAGCGGCGGAGGCAGCACATTCAGCAGCTCCTCTGGACGCAGCGCCACAGGACACAGCGGAAAATATTGACGAGGGACTACCGAAATAAAAAAGTTAAGCAAAATGTAATTTTGTACTAAACAGAAAAATCAACGCAAGAAGTGCATAAATCAAAAAAAAAGGAGGAGAAAAGATGGGAAACAGTGAAACATTTGTATTTGCACAATTGCCGCGCAGTCTCAGTGAATTGCGTGCTTTGCCTGAGGCGGCACTGGCAACGCCTTATCAGACGGCGGCATTGACGGTTGCCGTGCTGTGTCATTATGAAAACAATGCACAAGAAACCATAGAAATGCTCAACTATCTCAAGGGACCTCAGCCGATGACCAATCACGGCATTCAGTTTTTGCGTGACAGGCTGACAGGCAAAACATATAAACCCTTTTCGTTTTTCAACGGCGCGACGCCGGAAAACGATTATACACCCAATGTGCCCTATGAAATGGTTGTATTTGAAGGGCCTTACAGCTATGCGGAGGAGCATTATGCAAAATTGATGATTCGCTCGGCAGGGGCAGATACGCCCCGTGAAATCAAATTGCGCGAAAAACCAAGTACGGGGCAATGGTTTTTGTGGGAAGAATATTTGCTGGCAGATATTCGCAAGCCAAAATCTGCAGATGCCTGGGGATAAAAAAGAAAAAATATAACAATAAAAAGTTATTTTTTTTAACCGCAAAGCCGCCGTAAAACACTATATGTTTTACGGCGGCTTTGCTTGTTGTATGCAAATACAGACGAAGCCCGGTTTTAAAAATCGAAAAAAATGCAGATGCACTTCGGGAACAAATTAGCGAGAGGTCTTTGAAGTTTTGCGGCAGAGTCTGTGAGTCAGATGGCAGGGCATATTGCATTCGGCATTATAAAACGCTGCAACGAAATGAAGAAATAAGATGTTTTGGTTTTCTCACTGTCTTATTTGGCATAAGAACGAAACAAGCAGTATCCGTAAAAACCCAACAACAGATAGGTGAAAATCATAAAGTTTTCAATGGAAATAAAAACAATCATATTCAAAAAGAAAGGTATAGCATTGAGCAGCAACAAAAACACGATGTAGACGGTGGTGACGGGTTTGAATGAACGTCTTTGAGAGAGATTTTGGGCGCCTTGCGCAGCTGCAGCAAAGCAGATGCCGATAACGAGATAAAAAACAATGGTAAGCACAAAGTGAAGGGTGAGTGCTGAAGAGGTAAAGGTGGGCAAAATGGTTTGTTTAATAAAATGCAAGATGTAAAGAAAAATACATATGATAAAAGGCAACAAATAGAAAGCAAGTCGTTGGATGGTGTGTTTTGCGTCTCTTGACATGGCAATTCCCCCGCAAAGATATGAGTTTATTGTTTTTACGTGTTTTTAAATGTTGAAATAAGCAACGCAAATGGCGTTATAAAACCAAAGGATACGATCGTCTTTTCGTTTTCAGAATAACAAAATATCAAATGAAAGTCAAAAGAGGGCAGACGTACGCAGCTGTGTCAATATTTTACTCAACAAGAAAATAACCACAGTGGCACCAAGCAAGGGTTCTTCGCCGCGATATGTTTGACACTTTGTCGTGTAAAGGCCGGAAAATGAGCAAAAAAAAGTGCAACCGATAATAAAGAGCGATTGCTTTTGTTGTCTTGTAGGATTGGATAAAAAAAGAAAGGAGATGGAGACTTTTTTATAAATCGTATTTTCGGCGGACGTTGGCAAAGTGATCGGCTTTGTAGTCCAAAAGAAAGCTGATAAATTCCACTTTGCGGTTTTGATTGGCAAATTCGATGAGGTCTTGAATATTGTCTTCTGTGATAACGGGCATCAGTCGCAAAAGATCCGTGAGGGTTGAGACGTGATGAGACAAGATAACCAGGCGCAAAATGGCGTCGTGGTTTTGTGTGAGATATTGAATATAGTTGGCCTTTGCTGCGGGCGAAAAGGTGTCTTGTGCCGCAAGGCGACTGAGGAAAAGGGTGGTTTTGGCTTTTTCGTTGACCAAGGAGGTAAACAACTCGTCAATGGCGGAAAAATCGATATGATATTGTCCGTCAATCAGTTTGAAAGCGTTGAAGTAGGTTTCAAAGCACTGCGAAGACGAAAACATTTCACGAGGAATGGCAACAAAGCACATTTCCTGGTAATCTTCGTTGTAAAAAAGAATCGAGAAAACGGTTTTCACCTCTTCGGTTAAGTCGGAAAGACGCAGTGTTTTTTGTGCACCGTGTCGCAAATAAACCTTTTCGAGGGAATTGCATTCCGAAAAAAGCCCTCCGCCAATGGTGGTAATGCCATGGGAGAGGCTGACGTTTTTGAGTTTGCTGCATTCATAGAATGCGCCATACCCAATGGTGTTGACATTGTCGGGCAAAAACACTTCTTCCAGGGAAGAACACCCGCTAAAGGCCCAGTGGCCCACGGAAAAAAGCTGCGCCGACAACGAAATTTTTTCCAGCGAACTGCAGGCATAAAAGGCTTCGTCGCCAATGGAGCTGACCGGAGAGGGAATGTGAATATCGGTGAGTTTGCCGCAATATTTGAACATGGAATCCCCGATGGACTGAATGTGGGGAGGGAGAAACACTTTTTTTAAATTGATACAGTCAGAAAACAGCCCGCTGCCCAAAATGCGGATATCTTGAGGAAGGGATATTTGGCTTAAACGGTGACATGCCGCAAAGGCTCTGTCTTCAATGAGGCGCACGCCGGAAGGGATGTGGATATTGACCAGGTTTGTGCAGCCGTTAAAGGCACGTGTTTTGATGGTGTGCACCGAGGAGGGGATTTCTACACGAGTGAGACGAATGCACATTTCAAAAAGGCGTTCGTCGATGATGTCGATGTGAGGCAATTTAATTTTATGTAAGTTGCGGCACAGCGAAAAGGCTTTGGGGCCGATATAGCTGACCGAATCAGGAAAAGAAAATTCCATGAGGCTGCTGCAACTGAAAAAGGCTTCTTCTTCGATGAGTTGGAGATAGCGGGGGAGTGTGAGGTTATAGAGTTTAAAGCAGTTTTTAAAAAGCCCCGCGCTGATGGTTTTGAGATAGGCGGGCAGATACATATCCGCCAATTTGTCACAGTGGGCAAAGGCTTCTTTGCCGATGGCGGTGATGCTGTCGGGCAGAGTGACACTGAGCAAAAATTGGCAATAGGCAAAGGCGCCCTGACCGATGGAGACAACGCTTTGGGGCAGGGAGATATGCTTGAGCCTGGAGCAACCGCGAAAGGCATAGTTGTCGATGAACTTTATGCCATGCTCAATGATCAGATGTGTCAGGTAGGTGCAGTCTTCAAAGGCACCCTCACCGATGGCTATAACGGGTTTGTCGCCAATGAAAGAAGGGATTGTAAGCACAGGAGGATTGTCTGTTTCTGTTTGAGAAGAGATATCGGTGTATCCTGTTATCACAAGCCCCTTTTGTTGCGGACTGTATGTATAGCTCAAATGAAAATCCGTCATGGTTTTCCCCGTTTCGTGATATTTACAGCTCTGCCATCATTTCATCCAGTTTTTTCATGTCGGTGAGCAACGCAGCTTCTTTTTGGTCAAAGAGCAGTTCTTTGTTGTATTGTGTGTAATATTGGTTGGGGTGTTCAGACAAGAAGCGCACACAATGGTAGTTGTAGGTCAGTTCTGTTACAAAAATAATCATTTCCTGGCCGAGACCGAAAATGGCCGCAATAAAATTGAAGGCGTTGTCCAAAGCTTGGTTGATGTCGGCAGCGGTTTTTTCGTCTTCTTCGGCGCGCGCGGCAAAAGAGGCTTTAATTTCTTCGAAAGCCTTTTGGCCGTCTTCTCCATGCTTGACATTGGCGCTTTCCACAAAGGAGCGCAACAAAAACAGCGCGGTTTTATAATTGTCGACGTCTTTTTTATCGATTTGTTTGCCTTCGATGTTTTCTTGCAACAAGTCTTCTGCGCGCTGCAAATATTCGCGCGCTTTTTCATAACGATAGGCATCGGCAGTGTAGATTTTTTTCAGCTCTTTCAAATAGACAAAGAGAATTTGTGTGGCATGTTCCGCTTTTGCGGCGTTATACATCAAGGAGGCTATTTTTTCGAGCAAAATGCTCAAAAAGCTCAGACGCTCATCAAAGGGCGCATTGACAATTTTGTCACGATCCTTTTGGTTGATGGTACCTGCCAAAATGTCGTCGATGTGATAGTCTTTTTTGTATTTGTTATACAGTTCATAGTAGTTGGCAAAATGCGTTGCCACGTCTTTATGCTGAATATATTGCATAATCAGCGATTTGGTTACGGCAATACCGGATTGCTCATAGAGGTTAATGACCTGTGACAAGTCGTCCCAACCGCGGGCGGTGACGATTTCTTTGCCGTCTACGGTGTTTTCCACTTTATAAAAGTTGTTCTCGTTAATATCCAAATAGCTGATAATGGCGTTGTGCACACGATATTCGTAGGCGTATTTTTTCCAAACTTTATAATTGGCTTCCACATGAATCATTTTGATGCGGTCTAAGGTAACGGTGTCAAATTCTTTTACGGATTTGTTGTATTCGGGCGGGTTACCCGCTGCCACCACAACCCAGCCTTCGGGCACTTTGTGTTGACCGAATTGTTTGAGTTGCAAAAATTGCAACATCGTCGGAGCCAGGGTTTCAGAGGCGCAGTTGATTTCGTCGATAAAGAGAATGCCTTCTTTTTTACCCGTCTGTTCCATGGTCTCATAGACCGAGGCAATGATTTCGCTCATGGTGTATTCGGTGATTTTGTAGCACTGGTCGCCATACATGCGGTCGTTGATAAAAGGCAGGCCAATGGCGCTTTGGCGCGTGTGGTGGGTGATGGAATAAGACACTAAGGCAACACCTGTTTCTTCGGCGATTTGCGACATAATGGCTGTTTTGCCCAGACCGGGTGCGCCAATGAGCAGCACGGGGCGCTGTTTGACGCGGCTGATGGCATATTCGCCGAAGTCGTTCTTTTTTAAATAAATTTTCAGCGTATTTTTGATTTCTTGTTTGGCATCATAAATGTTCATAGTATATTCCTTTTTTATTTAAATGATAAGATTTCTTCCTGGGACAAAATGATTTTAATGGCCCAGGGAGGAGTGGCAATATTTTTTCCTTCTTCACTGACAAAGACAAAAGCCGTGTCGTATTTGCTTGCGGGCATTTCGGGAAAAACGCCGTAGCCGTCTGTGAAATAAATAAGTCCGCGCAGGTTGTGAAACTCCTGGTTGGCGATGAGTTCATCCACATAGCGAAACACGGGGCGAAAATCCGTGCCGCCGTTGCCGAATGCCGAAAACTCTTCGAGCAGTTGCTCCATTTCTTCGGCGTTGGTGACTTTGTCGTCTTTTTTGATATCCGCATCACACTGAATGATGTGAATGTTGACTTTGGAAGAAAAGACATCTGTGGATGAAAGAATGGAATAGGTGTATTCCAAAAATTTTTGAATCAGCCCGTTGGAGCAGCTGCCCGAGGTGTCGATGGCTACGACAAACTCACGAATTTTTTCGCTTTCGCGGTATTCCAGCGGCTCAATCAAGGGCATTTTTTTGTACATACTCAGCCCGAAGGTGTAGTAGATATAGTCAAATTCTTCGGGGTTGAGAATATTTTCTTCTTGAAGGGAGGCAAATTTTCGCAAAAATTGTCGGTAGTCATATTTTTTGCGGTTGGCAAGTTCAATATTTTGCATGAGCTCGCGGGTGTCTTCGCCGATTTCCTGCGAAAAGGATTCGATTTCCAACTCCATCTTTTCGCTGATTTCTTCCCATTCTTTTTCGAGTTCTTCGCGTTCCGCCTGGCTCAAAAAGTCTTCGATCATCTCTTTGTCAGGCTCTTGCTGTGGCAAATCTTCGCCATCTTCATCGTCTTTGAATTCATATTGCATTTCTTTGTCTTCGGGCTCCAACAGCTGTTGTGTTTCGTCTTCTTCGTCGCTTAAGTTGTCGTCTTCGTTGGCGACGTCGGTCTTTTTTTCTTCATCGCCCTGGCTTTTGTTGATGCGGTGCCAAATTTTGTGCTCATCCAGTTTAAACAAATCCGCATCGTTGATGATATCAGCCAGCAGCGTGGGGTTTTCGATTAAGTGATAATAGATGGATTGGGCGTTTTTATATTTTAAATCTGCGAACATGTTGTAGATGGATTGCTTTTTGGGTAGAGCTTTATTGTAATCGATAGATTTGGTTTCCATGCTGTCCAAAATATATTCAATGGCAATATCCGATGCCAAATTCCACACCTCGGGGCGTTTGTGCACGCAATTAAAGGGATGGCGAAAGATGCAGTGCAGCAAAATATGCAGCTGTGTGCGGTTGCACAGCGCACGGCTGGTTTTGTATTGATTGATGAGAAACTCCGGGTGAAAGCTGACCATTTTGCCGTTGGTTTGAATGCTTTCGACACCAAAGTCCGGCATAAAATGGAGTTTGCTCATAGCATAATCCAAAAAACGCATCGACACACTCAACTCGTTGCGCGAGGATTGAAAAATTTTATTGGAGATGTTTTGCTGCAAAGATTGCACCTGAGGACTTGTTTTTTCTTGATTCATAAATAAAAGATCCTTGATTAATATCGTGAAAATGAGTATACTCATTGCGTATTACACCAAATTATAACATAAGAATAGTCGGAAATATACAGTAAATTGTGTTTTGGTTTAAAATTAGAACGAAATAAGGACAAAATGGTTACAGGTGACTCAAAGTGTACAAAGATTGGTGAAAAATCAAGAAACCATTGACAGAATCGTTGAAATTACATAGTATTAAGTACATAGCAATAAACATAATACATACCACATGTTTTTGAAATGAACGAAACAGGGGAGATAAGATGAAGCGACGTGTAGAGATTGCTCCGGTAAAAGGGGAAAACGAAAAGCTCTATAAAAAAGTAATCAACACGATTATGACCTTAATAGAGAAGGGGGAGTTGGAATACGGCGATAAGTTGTATAACGAAGAACGGTTGATCAAAAAACTCAATGTGAGTCGTTCTACGCTGAGAGAGGCGTTGCGGGTGCTGGAATTTATGGATGTGTTGACGGTGGCGCCCAAACGCGGCATTGTGATTAACGACCCGCGTCATCGTGCGGACTATCCGCCGCTTTCGTTTATTTTGCAGTTTGAAAAAATTCCCATGAAAGAAGTGGTGGAACTGCGCAGCTCCATTGAGATGCAGGCAATGATAGGCGCTTTGCGCAACACAGATCCGGCCTACGCCGAGGAGCTCAGGGGGCTGAAAAAGGAATTTTTGGAAGTGGATACACTGCCCAAGCGTGTTGTCATCGACAAAAAAATTCACTCATTGATCGTGAAAATGTCCGAAAATGTTACGCTATTTAAACTCTACAACACTTTTAGAACGCTGTTTTATGAGCAATTGGAAGATGCCATTTATCAAGCCTACGGCGAAGACGGAGACAACAAAATCAAAATGAGTCATGCCAATCTCATCGATGCCATTTTGGAAAAAGATGTGCACGCGGGCATGGAAGCGCTGAATTATCACTTTGAGAGTGCGCTCAAGCGCTATGTTTACTAAAGCAAACACAGCAGAAATGCTGTGTTTTTTTATGCGCATTTCAAACCAAAAGCGCGACAAAAAGAAAATTGCCTTTTTCTGGAAAAGTAATAAAAAAACGTTGTAATCGACTTAATATATGGTATAATGAAAAAAAATCTGGAGGTATACAACAATGAGAAAATCAGGATTTATTTTGGGAGTGATTGTTGGGGCGCTGGCAGGGGCGGCAGCTATTTTGTTTACGAGCGAAGATAATGAATATATTAAAATCGCAAGAGACAAAGCAGATGGCATTAAAAGCGATGTCAGCCGTGTAACCAACGACACCAAAGAACAAATCAAAGACATGACGGCAAAAGCTGTTGAAAAAGCAGAAGGATACAAAAAACAACTGAGCGCAAAATTCGGCGATTTCAAAGATGCCGTAGAAGACGTGGTAGACGGAGTCGAAGAAAAGTTTGAAGAAAAAGCGTAACAACGCTGAACAACGCTTAAGAAAAAGTAGGTGATTTGCATGCCTTTTGAATTTCATATTTGGGAAATCGGCGTATTGATTGCTGCAGTGGCTTTGGTCGTGTTGAGTGTGTATTTGGTGAAAGTGCTGAAGAAACTTGCAGTCACCGTAGATGATGTCAATCTACTGTTAAAAAAGAACAATCTTTCCATTGACAGCATAGTTAAAAATGCGGATACTACGGTGGGTCATGTGGCCGACATCACGGAGGTGGCACAAAAAAACGTGCGCCGCGTGGATACGGCAGTGACCAATATCGTCCTATCCAAACCGGCCAAAAACACAGCGAGCTCGCTGAACAAGGCGGTGCATTATGGCAAGTATGCCTTTGCTGCCATGGCGGTCTTGTCGCAAATGCGCAAAGAGCGCAAACGTAAAAAGTTATTGAAAAAAGCGGCAGAGCAAGCAGAAGAATAAATCTCAAACAGAACAAAAAATCCTTTCAGGGGCCTGGAAGGATTTTTTATTTGCGAAAATTGTTGAAAAACAATCGATTTCATTATAATATATATTCGTTATGTAGTTTATGATTAATGTGAATATATAGAGGGGGAAACAATGAAGACATACCAAACGAAAGACATTCGAAATATCGCTATCTTTGGGCATGGGGGAAGCGGCAAAACATCACTGTTGGAAGCGCTGGCATTTAATGCAAAAGCCACGGATCGTATGGGCAGAGTGGAAGATAAAAATACCATTTCCGACTTTGACCCCGAAGAAAACAAGCGCGGCATTTCCATATCCAGTGCGCTGGCTGCCGTTGAAACAGAAGGAAAGAAAATCAACATCATTGATGTGCCGGGTTATTTTGACTTTATCGGCGAATGGTATGGTGCGCTGCAGGTGGCTGATTGCGCAATTATCGTCGAAGATGCGCTCAGTGGCGTGGAAGTGGGCACGGAAAAAGCTTGGCTGGGGGGGCACACGCTGGAGACCGCGCTCG
>CALFLU010000110.1 GCA_937880125.1 uncultured Eubacteriaceae bacterium | reverse complement strand
GGTAAATGAATGTTTGAGCCAGCTGGTTCCGGTGTCGCTTTTGTTCTCTTCGGAAAGGAAATCTATTGGTATGCCATTTTAATCTGTTTCGGCATTGCGCTCGCGGTTATGCTGACGCTTTGGCGAATTAAAAAACAAGGGGGGCAAATAAAATGTTGAAAGAAATCGTATTTGCAGGGTTTGGCGGCCAGGGCGTTTTGACCGCGGGTTTGGTTTTGTCTCAAGTGGCGCTGTTCAGCGGAAAAAAAGCAACCTGGATGCCCGAATATGGTCCGGCTATGAGAGGCGGCACCGCTAACTGTACAGTAAAATACAGCGACGATAGAATTTTCTCTCCCGGACAGGAAACGCCGGATATGATTATGGCGTTGAATATCCCTTCCTTTAACAGATTCATCAAAATCCTCAAACCGGGCGGCACCATGCTGATCGACGGCGACATCGTTACATGCGATACCAATGTGCGCGATGATGTAACTGTTGTTGCGGTTCCCGCTACCACTATCGTCAATGAGCTCAACAACCCCAAAGCATTAAACATCGTTATGCTTGGTGCAATGGTCAAACTCATGGGCGACTTCTCAGAGCAGGAAGCTATCGACGGCATGAACGACATGTTCGGCAAAAAAGGCAAAAACAAATTTGAAGCTGCTAACACAGAAGCTTTCAAACGCGGATATGCTGCCGTATAAATCTTAAAACAAAAAGAGCTGCCATGGCAGCTCTTTTTTATTGCTTTTAAATTTACTTCACCCTTTGCCTGATAATATCCCCTGCTTGCAGCGGCGCATCAATGTCAAAACAAAAAAACTGCATCGCGTTGGGCGCGGATTCAATGACATTTCCCTCTATATCTCGCATTTGTTGCAATTGATGGGCAATGTACTCTCTTTGCGGCCCGATGATTTCCAAATATGCGCCGGTTACCACTTTGTTTCGTTGCTGCACGGTCACAACTTTATTGTTCGCATCATATGCCACAACCACCCCTGCAAACTCCCAGTCCCGCACATAGCTTGAATCGCTGTAATTTTGACTCTCTTCAGCGGGCTTTGCTAAAAAAAATCCCGTCGTATATTTCCTGTAACTGATTTTTTTCACTTCTTCAATAAGCTGTTCTTTGATTTTTTCATTTTGCTGTGCGCCCGCCATATACGCATCAATCGCACGCCGATAGGCGCCCACAACCGTTGCAATATAAAATTCCGTCTTCATTCTTCCTTCTATTTTTAATACGTCTACGCCCATTTCAATAATTTGATCCATATAGCCAATCAGGCACAAATCTTTGGAATTAAAAACATAGGTTCCTCTATCGTCTTCAAAAACGGGAAAATACTCCCCTGCTCTTTTTTCTTCCATCAAATGATAATTCCACCGACAAGGTTGTGCACAATCTCCGCTGTTTGCGCTTCTTCCTGTCATGATATGGCTCAGCAGGCACCTGCCCGAGTAGGCAATGCACATCGCCCCATGCACAAACATTTCAATTTGCAGCGCTTCCGGTTTTTGTTCAATGATTTTTTCAATCTCCTGGGCGCTCAATTCCCTGGCAAGCACAATGCGATTGACCCCTGCCTGATGCCAAAACTGCGCCGCTTTGTAGTTTGTGCAGCTTGCCTGTGTGGATAAGGAAATATGGATATCGGCGTCTATTTCGCGAATCAGCGCAATGACGCCCGCATCTGCCGCGATGATGCCGTCAATGTTCAGCGCAATCAGGCGACGAACATACTCTTGCAATTCCTCAATGTCCTTATTATGCGCAAGAACATTCACCGTTACATAAATTTCCTTCTCCCGCTCATGGGCATATGCCACAGCTTGCGCTATTTCATCAAAATCAAAATTTGCCGCATTTGCACGCAGCCCAAACATTTTGCCGCCAATGTAGACCGCATCTGCACCATAATCAATGGCCGTTTTCAGTTTTTGCAAATCGCCTGCCGGCGCCAATAATTTTGGTTTCTTCACTTGTTTTCTTCCTTTTTAATGCTGATCGATAACCCGTCTTCAAAGTTGATAATCGACGTGAGCAAACGCGGATGGGTTGCTATCGCCTCCAAAAAATCTCGCAATTGTGATGTAGAAGTCCGTTTTTTTCTCGGCAGATGCTTTTCGCCGGAGACCATGCCAAAATAAAGCACATTGTCTGCCACAATCATTCCTCCGGTTTTTACCAAGCGAATGCAGTCATCGAGCAGTGCACGGTATTGTGTTTTGGCACCATCTAAAAAAATTAAATCAAATATTTCTTCACCCGGCATGCTGCGACAAACAATGCTTGCATCATCATGAATCACCGTAATGGCCTTTTCCAGATTCATTTTTTTGATATTATCTCTGGCACGCACAACACGCTGTTCGTCGTGCTCAATCGTTGTAATATCTGCTTTGGTTCCGATTGCCTTTGCAAAACAAATCGCCGAATACCCTTCGCCGGTTCCGATTTCTAAAATCTTTTCTGCTTTTGAAAGAGCAATAAGCACCTTCAACAGGCGCAAAACCTCCGGTCGAATGATCGGAATATGTCTTTTTTCTTCTTCGTGGCGCAACTTATCCGTTTCAGTACTTTCTTCAAGCAGCCAACGAATATATTCTATATTTTTATCCAATGCTTTATTGTCCCATGCGATTATTCATAGACATACCATAGTCCTTTGCTTTTTAAATCAGCAATAATTCTTTGGTGTTCTTCATATGTTTTTGAAAAATAGATTTGTCTGTTTTTGTCGGCAACAAAATAAAAATATTCATGCTGCTTGGGGTTGATTGCAGCTTTAATCGACTCCAGTCCCGGATTGCAAATCGGTCCGATGGGCAACTTTCCTGCCATTTTGCTGTTTCTCGTGTTATAGGCATTATAGTCTTCCAGTTCCGATTTATATAAATCCCGCTCGCCCATATCCACTTGAACGGCGTAATAGGTTGTCACATCACTGCCCAAGGCCCACCCTGCATTTAAACGATTATAAAACACCCCTGCAATACCTGCTCTGTCATCGCTGTTCCAGGATTCATGTTCAACGATGGACGCCAGTGTCAGGTATTCATGAACAGAATACTTGCCCGACTGCATTGCTTCTTTGTAAGGCTGCAGTTTTTTGTCGGTTTCACTGAGCATCACTTGAAAGATTTCCTTTACTGTGGCATCTTTGCCCGAAAATTCATAGGTATCGGGAAAAAGGTATCCTTCCAGCGGATAAAAGATTCTTTCATCTTTGATGACAGGATCCAAAAACCAGTATTTGGCAATCATTTCATCGATAAAAGCTGTGTCTTTAAGCAGTAAAAACACATCTTCTTCGGTGTTGTTCGTATTGGCTGCAATGATTTTGGCAATGCCGCGCATGTTTTTGCCTTCAGGGAAGAGAATTATCACCGCATCCGGATTGTAGGTGGCATTTTTTTCAAGCATGTCTATGATTTCTTTAACCGACATGGTTTGCTTCATCGGATACTTCCCCGCCTGGAACGTTTTGGGGTTGGTCAGTTTCACGTAGAGTTTATAGGCAAGCTCTGAGCGAATCAGCTTGGCTTCTTTCAGCTTAGGCGCCAATGAATAATAGGTGTCCCCCTCTGCGGCAACAAACTTGACAATCTCATCACTGCTCCCTACCGGGC
>CALFLU010000109.1 GCA_937880125.1 uncultured Eubacteriaceae bacterium | reverse complement strand
GCTCAACGCGCTGACAGGCAAGCTGCTGGGACTGTTGGGGATTGATGTCAGCACCCGCTGGGGCGGCAGTGTGCAGTTTTTTATTTATGACGTAATCAAAATCACGATACTGCTGTGCGTGCTGATTTATGCGATTTCGTATGTGCAGAGCTATTTTCCGCCGCAGCGCAGCAAGAAAATACTCGGGCGGTTTCGCGGTATCGGCGCCAATGCGATTGCGGCGCTGCTGGGTACGGTAACGCCCTTTTGTTCGTGTTCGTCCATTCCGCTGTTTATCGGATTTTCCAGCGCGGGATTGCCGCTGGGCGTAACGTTTTCGTTTTTGATTTCTTCGCCGATGGTGGATTTGGGCTCGCTGGTGCTGCTGATGAGCATTTTCGGCGGCAATGTGGCGGTGATTTATGTGTTGTTTGGGCTTGTTATTGCCATAATTGGCGGTACGCTGATAGAAAAAATGCATATGGAAAAGTATGTGGAGCAGTATGTTCGCGCTGCCGCAAATGTGGATATCGAGCTGCCGGAGCTGACGAAGCAAGATCGCCGCCGTTATGCCTTTGAGCAGATGAGCGCTACGTTTAAGCGCGTATTTCCTTATATTTTGATTGGCGTGGGTATCGGCGCGGTGATTCATAACTGGGTACCGCAAAATTTTATTGAGCGCGTATTGGGCAGTGACAATCCCTTTGGGGTGATATTTGCCACACTGGTAGGCGTGCCTATGTACGGCGACATTTTCGGCACGATTCCCGTAGCGGAAGCGCTGTATTATAAGGGAGCGAAGCTGGGGGCGATACTGGCCTTTATGATGGCGGTGACGACGCTGTCGCTGCCGTCGCTGATACTGTTGCGCAAGGCGGTAAAGCCCAGACTGCTGGCGCTGTTTATCGGCATTTGCGTTGTGGGTATTGTGTTGGTGGGCTATGCGTTCAATTTTCTGCAGCCGTTTTTGACATAGAAAATACGAAAAAGTATAAGCGGGAAGTTTGGTTATTTTTGATGCAAAAGAAGACGCAGTGCGTCTTTTTTTATTGCAGAAAAAGGGAGATGGTCCAATGTAAATCAAAAAGAAAATGTATGAGAAAGTTCGGCGGTGTGAAAAGAGATGTGAGCAGACAAATGGATATTCAAAGGGTAATCCAATAGCACTGTAAAGAAAAGGGATGCGGGTGTTATGGTGTTATGCGGATATAGGAGAGCATTTTACACAGCGAGGCGGAGAAGTGATGGGTATTTGCGAAAAAGAGAGGCTTTGCGGAGGTTATGTACTGTTTATGGGACGCAAAACGGAAAGTTTTTTGAATTATTCATGCATTTACGGCTATGATAGAAGTACGAAAGACATATGGATATTTCATAAAAACAGATGGCTGCAGCAAGGATAAAAAAAGTATTGATTTTGCGGCGGCGCATCAGCAGAAAATAAAAGGAGAGATCAATATGGCACAAGAATTGAAAAAATGCGCGGTTTGCGGCGCGGACATGGCCACAGGGGCAAAGAGCTGCCCGCAGTGCGGGGCGCAAAACAAAAAGCCGATTTATAAGAAAGGGTGGTTTATCGCCATCGTAATCGTTGTTCTTCTCGCTATCGGCATTGGGAGCATGGGCGGCGGGGAGAGTTCAACTTCTGCACAGAGCGGACAGACGCAACAGAGCCAGCAAACACAAGAGCCTTCGAAACCGGCGGAAAAATTCACTTTTGTGGAAGGACCCACTGAGGTGCGAGACAGCTACATGTATAAAATCGTAGGGATTTTGAAAAACAACACGGACAGAGAAATAAGCTACGGACAGGTGGAGTTTGTTGTCTTTGACAAATCGGGCAATCAGCTTACCACCGCTTATGCCAACATCACCAATTGGGCAGCGGGCGGCACCTGGAAATTTGAGGCCGTGACGTTGGAAGAGCCGCAGGATGTGGGGTCGTTTCAGTTCAAAGAAGTAACAGGGTTTTAATTTGTAAGCGGAGCGGAGAGAGTCTGCTTATAAACATACGAGTAAGCAGGCTCTTTTCTAGAATGATGGAAAAGGAATTTTAGCATGCTGTATTTGTGGATAAGAATGGCGGGGGCAGTGGTAAAAGAACAAAGAATAGGATAAAAAAATATATAGAATCTACTGTGTCTAAAAGAAAAAACAACTGCCAAAATGACAGTTGTTGATAAAATTATTTTTAGAAAGGCTCATTGTATTTGGTGAAGCCCTTTTCAGAATCCACCATAAACGATGAGATAATTGAACTATTCAGAAAAATCCTGACGGCCTTCTTTATTGCTTCTTTTCAAGCTCAACGGTAGTAGTTATCCCCATTGCAGTCACTTCATAACTGATTTTACCGTCTTTATATTTGAAATCTTTTGTTGCAGCATCTGATGCAAGCAAAGCTTCCGATGTTTTACTCGTGTCGTTTTGCGATGTCCAAGAATATTCAGCTACGGCAGTTGTGGGGGCTTGATAAGTTCCGGCCCAATAAAGTGCTTTGGAGCTATCTCCTTCAAACATCCAATTAATTTCAATTGTCTCACCTTGAATCGTTGCCTCCTGCCAGGTATCTTTTGAAGCAGAATTATTTTGTACCCACACGCCTGTAAGGTCAGGTACTTTGTTGGCATCACCGCCTCCACAGGCGAACATGCCTATTGCCAGGCAAATCATTAAAATCAGAACAACAATTTTTTTCATTACGCAACCACCTTTCGCATTTTTCCGTGTATTTTTTATTATTATATCGTAAACGATATCAAATCACAACAATCGATAAAATGTTAAGCCATATGTTACTTGTAAAAAAATATTGATAAAATACAGAAAATATAAAATGATTCAATGAATATTTTTCATTCGAATCCACACGAATGAGATAGATATAAAGGACAAATAACGACAAACTAATTTAGAAGTGATAATAATAAGAAATTCATTGAAAAAACTTCAGTGCTTATATAAAGGACGTGAATTGATAAAGTTGTATCGAATGACAAAGTACGCGAATCCGTTTTCGAATGAAAACAAAAAGAAATCAGTTGATTAGGAGGCTGAATGGCTGTATAATATGATTTACGGTTTGAGTGAATAAGCCGAAGACAGGGCACGCGCGAAGCGTGCGGACGCAGTGGCGATGAAGCGCCCACAGACATGGACATAAGAAGATGAAGACAATAAAGGAGTGAAAAACATGCAATTAACAAAGACGAGAAGTCTCACCGTTGCAGGCATGTTGGTCGCTGTCGGTGTGCTGTTGCCTTACTTAACGTCCCATGCCTTTGGTGTGCAGGGAACAGTGATTTTGCCGATGCACCTGCCTGTGCTGTTGACGGGATTTTTGTGCGGACCTGTGTTTGGTATGTTGGCGGGGGTGTTGACACCGCTGATTAGCAGCTTGATGACGGGGATGCCGCCCGCTTTTCCCATGCTGCCCATTATGATGGCGGAGCTGGCAACCTACGGTTTGGTATCGGGGTTGCTGTATGAAAGAGCGGGTTTAAACAAGGTAAAATTTGGGATTTATCCTGCACTGATTGGTGCCATGTTGGCGGGCAGAGTGGTTTATGGGCTGATGTTTTGGCTGCTGACACTGACAGCGGGACAACTGAAGGCACTAAGCGTTTGGGCGGCTGCGGTGACAGGACTGCCGGGCATTATCATTCAACTGATTTTTGTGCCGATTATTGTAGCGGCTGTGATGAAAGGAAGAAAAATACGATGAGTGTAAACAACGAATTGTTTGAAGAAGCCAAAAGAATGGTGGCTGCGGGCGAGTATGCCTGCGTGGTGCTGCGTGACGATATGATTACTGATCAGATGGAGGGCAGCGGCGTGACACCTGTGCTGTTGTTGTTTGAAGGCAGACGGCTGGCGGACGCTGTGGTGGTGGACAAAATTGTGGGTAAGGCTTCGGCGATGATTTTTGCCCTTGGCGGCGTAAAAGAGGTTTACGGCGAAATTATGAGCATGCCTGCGCTGGCGTTTTTGGCGCAAAAGGGCATTAAGGCCACCTGCGGGCAGTTTGTCAACGCGATAGAAAATCGCGAAGGCACGGGCACATGCCCGATGGAGATGGCGGTAGCGGATATTACCAATGAAGAAGAGGCATATCCTGCACTGAAAGCCAAGGTGGCCGAACTAAGAGCAAAGGCGGAAAAAGAAAAGAAAACTGCGCCTGCGCCAAAGGCAGCAGAGGCAAAAGCGGCAGAGGAACCTGCCGAGGAATTGGAACATTGCTGGAACTGCGGAAAACAGATTCCCGCAGACAAAGACGAATGTCCTGTTTGTGCGGATTCGTTGTAGAAACGAAATACAAGGCAGGAAGAGAGCAGCGTGATATGCGCTGCTTTTTTGTTTGCGTGAAAACGAAGAAGGGCGGGAAAATAGAAAAAAAGCGAACAGGCGACATATGCGGGTGCTTGAGTGGCGGAGTGGTCGGATAATGTTAAATCGGCTGAGATAGAGAAAGATAAGCGAGGCGAGTGGGGATACGGGAAAAGTAGACGAGGTTGCGAGAGAAGCACACTGGAAAATAAAGATGTGGGGGTCAGACGAATTGCAGGAAAAGACAAGAAGGTAATTTGAAAGGTCTTGGAGCGAAAGATATCTGTTGGGGCGTAAGGAAGGTGTAATCGGCTGTAAGTGAGAAATGGAGGCATGGGGGAGGTTTAATCGGTTGAGAGCAGAGGATATCCACAGGGTGCGGGAGCTGGGGGCAAGCAGAATCAGAGGGCGCGGCGTTTATGGACTTGCCGTCGCGCTGAAACGGGACAAAAACAACCCTGAAAAAGGAAAACATTCTTGAACTGGGGTGTTTTGACATTGTATAATAACGCTATATAAACAAAATCGTAAAATATCTCAAACGATATCAAAGGAGACGGATATGAAAAAAGCTTTGGCGGCACTATGGGTTATGTGCTTGATGGTTTGTTTTTGCATGCCTGTCAGTGCGGCACCGGGGGGTGTGTATCGCATTGAAGAAATGGAGATGAGTATAACAATTCCGCAGGATTGGACGGTGCTGACGCGAAATGTTGCCGCTGATGACGCTGATGTGCAGCGATACGGCGGCTATGATTTGCTGATGCAGGACATGGGAGCAAATTCTATTTATCTCATAGCGGTCGGGACGAATAATGAGGCGCTGATGGTATCTATTGTTGACGGGATAGAAGAATTTAGCGGAGCGAAAAGTTTGAGTGAGATTTACGCAGAGGGCAACACCTCCGCTTGGCCAAAATATTTGGACTCAATGGAAAAAGGAGCGCTTTCGCAAGGCGCTGAATTTTTGGGTGTGTATGAGAGTGATGCGACCGGCAAAACCAACAATTATTTGTATATTCATATGAGAAGCAGGCAACAGGGAATGGAGATACAGGGTTATGCCACGTTTTTTGAGAAGAGCTTAATTACCTTTAGCATGTATCGTGTGGACGGAGGCGAGCTTACTCAGAGCAATCAGGCTACTTTTCAACGTATTTTGTCCTCGGTACACTATGACAATCAGCGAACGATTGAAGAATGGATCATGGTCAATCCAAAAGTGACGGCAACAGTAGGCAAACCTTCCTCGGCGGGAAGCAGGTTTTTGGTTACTTCACTGAGCGTACTGATTTTGTCGGGAATTGTGGCGTTATTTTCGTTTATCAAGAAAAAAACCAATGCGCTGATCGATAAAAAACAAGGCTTCAGCGCAAAAGACAGAGACCCGGTGCTGCAAAAGGGCCAGGGCGGTGAACTGTGGGAAAATATGACGGAATCGCAGGCGGCGCAAAGCTTTGCGGCACAACCGCACAGCGAGGAGAGCCTTCAAGAGACAGAGGACGAAAAAAAGGCATGGAGCGACGCGGCGGAAACAAAAGAGGCGTATTTGACAGCCAATGCGAAGGAGACATCCATAGCAGATGAGCCGGAGGCGGTGGGACTGAATGAAGAGCAAATGGAAAACAGAGAGGTGGTTTGTGGGTCGTGTGGGGTGAGTTTGCCGCAAGACAGCGCCTTTTGTATGAAATGCGGGACAAAGACGAAATAAAGCAGACAAAGCAGTTAAGGAAAGACAAATCGGCTGCGCAAGCGGGGTGTTCAAAGGGCATAGGGCGAGAAGGATGTGTCAGCCAGGTTGAGTCAGACATCAAAAGAATATAAAAAAACGGGAAACGTCTAATCAGTGATACGCATAGGCGTGTATTGCGGTACGTATCAGACAGTTTGAGAGCAGCTATCGTAAGGATATGAGAAGTGGGAAAGGCAGTCCGTTATGAGAGATACTCTATGGGGCAAGTTGAATACGTTGCGTCAACAGATACTCAAGCGCAAGGGGAAATAGGCGAAGCCTGCTGGGCGAACACAAGAGAGGCAAAGGGGCCATGGGCAATCAGAGAAATTATGACCGAGAAATATTCACACGGCGGCAGAGACACAAAACGAATCTGAGCGATATCAGGCAGGCATACGATACGGGAGTACAAGGCGCGGCGGCGCAAAGGGAGAGAAGTATGGAAGAGAAAATTACCGCGGAGATGCTGGAGGACGGCAGTATTTTAGTGGCGTTGACACAGCAATATGGTGAAGACCGGTCGGATGAAAACTTTATTGCCTTGCTGAGTTGTTTGAGGGACTCGGTGGTGTGGGTACCGATGAATGTCATCGTGTCGCAGGAAGATCAGGAGCAATTTTTAAAGGCGAAAGTCGGCGAAGAGGTAAAAAACAAAAATGCCATTCGCTTAAAACCCGATATATTGGCAGTGGCGAGCGGCGCGCAATTTTTCCCTGTTTTTTCTCAGAAAGAGCAAATAGACGAAGAGTATGGCCGGCATTTTTCAATGATGCCCATGCCGTTTTTGCAGGCGTTGGCCGCGGCGCAGACCTATGATGTGGTGGGCATTGTGGTGGATGCTTTCAGCGCAAAATTGGTTATCGAAAAAGAATTGTTTGATTTTATAAAAGAAATGCCCACCCAATTGGAAGAATAAAGTGCAGACGAATAAGCATTGGGCGTTGGTGTATGTGGCGGGCGTCATTGAGGTGTTGTGGGTGATTGGTCTGGCGCGCGCGAATACCCGGTATGAGTGGGTAGCAACGCTGCTGATGATTGTGCTGTCATTTTATGTGTTGTTGGGTGCAATGAAGGCGCTGCCTTGTGCCACGGTGTATGCCGTTTTCACCGGCTTGGGCACAGCGGGAACGAACATTGTGGATATGGTGTTTTTCGGCGAGGCGTTTTCGTGGACAAAAATCATGCTGATTGTGTTGCTGCTTTGCGGTATTATCGGCCTAAAACTGACCACGCCGCAGGACTGCATCGGGCAAGGGCAAACATAATGGCTTGGGTGTATTTGATATTGGCGGGTATCGGCGAAGTGGTGGGGGTCATGGGCATGAACCGAGTTGTGCAAAAAAAGAGTTTGAGTGCTTATGCAGTGTTGATTGGTGGATTTGCGCTGAGTTTCAGTCTGTTGAATTTGGCACTGAAAAGTCTGCCCTTGGGGGTGGCTTATGCGGTGTGGACGGGCATTGGTGCGGCGGGCGCAACGCTGGTGGGAATGTTTTTTTACGGAGAGTCCAAAGACGGCAAGCGGCTTTTTTTTATCGCGCTGATCATTGCGGCGGTTGTGGGACTGAGGCTGAGCACATAACGGCGACTCAATGCTTATAGGGGCGTAAAACAAGCATGAAACCTTTAGACACCCTTGAAAAGAGGTGTTTTGACATTGTATAATAAGAAACAAATTGAAAAATGCAAAATGTATCAAAGGAGACGGATATGAAAAAAGCTTTGGCGGTGCTGATGGCGCTGTGCGTGGTGTTTTGTTTTTGTATGCCCCTGAGCGCGATGGACATGACTCATCGTATTGAAGAAGCGGGGATGGATGTTACTCTGCCCGAAGATTGGGTGGTGTATACGCGCGATACGCCCGCAAATGATCCCAATATTGAGATTTACTATGTGGGTCATGCGGAAATGATAGCCTATATGGAAAAGTATGACGTATACATGGAAGTGCTGCCCGATTCAGAGATGATGGTAGGGGTGAAAATTTGGTCTGTGGATCGACTGGGCACTGATTTTCGCAACGTATTGAGCACAGAAGACAAAGCTGAGCGAGATAGGCTGTTTAATGATATGATTATCAATGCGCCCGCAGGTGATGTGACTTTACTTGAACTCTATGAGAGCAATGTCGGTGGCGACAATAACTATTTATATTTAAAAAACGAAGTGAGAACCGAGAGTTATATTGTGGAACAATATGTTGCCGTTGTGGGGGACAAGGCAGTGTTTGTCTATGGCATGCCCACCGACACCTATCGACTCGACGCATTTAACCAAGGGGTGTTAAAACAAATACTAAAAGACATTCGCTATGATAACGGCACGCTAATTGGCGCAACGCAATCGAATAAGCCCATCGGTGGCACCGATCAGCCCGACCAGTCAACACCATCTTCATCCGTGGCGCCATCTGCACCGTCAAAAGGCACTATGGACGTGCGCACCATTGTGTTAATTGCCCTGGGGGCTTTGGTGTTGGCAGGTGTGGCAGTGGCAGGGGTGTTGCTATTGAGAAAGAAAAAACCGAAAAGTGGTATGCAAGAGGCTGCAAATAGGGCGCAACCTCGTGTGGATGCGGCAACTTCTGTGCAAAACAATGGGGCACCTGCACCGATGACACCTGCCCTGCAACCGGTGCAGCAGCCTGTGGGGCAGACAACCACGGTGCCCGCAGCCCCTGTGCAGCAAGAGGTGCGACGCAAAGCCTTTTGCGGGCAATGCGGCGAAAAATTGTCGGAGACGACAAAATTTTGCGGTAACTGCGGTGCGAAAGTAGAATAAACGGTATACATACTGAAAAACGAGGCATTTGCCTCGTTTTTTTATGTCTAAGTATTAAAGAAAACAAAGTCTACAGAGAGGATTGTCATGAAAAGTCAAAAAGGGAAAGTGTGTAAGAGGCAAAAGACAGGTGTGCGTACTATTTTGAGTAGGGAAAAGACGCTAGAGGGCTAAAACGTCCTTGAAAGCGTGGGTTTTGCCATTGTATAATTAAAATACAGTGACGTGTTTGTAAAACGATGAAGGGAGACAACGATGAAAAAAGCGGTGGCGATGCTGGCGGTGATGTGCATGGTGATTTGTTTTTGTGTGCCTGTTTGCGCAGAGACAGGAGGCGCTTTTTATTTTGAAAAGGCCAAAATGCACATGGAGATTCCGCAGGAATGGGTGGTTTTCACACGAAACACGCCGCGGGATGATGAGGATATTGAAAAGCATTTTAAGGATTATAATGAAATGATCGAGATGATGGAAGAGGAAGAATGGTATTTGATTATGTATCTCGATTCTGATTATATTGCAGGTATTGATATGTGGCCGGCATATCAAATGGTGGACAGTTTTCGGGTTTTGTTGGAACAGGAAACGGACGAAGGACGACAAAAGCATCTGGCGGAAGTGGACAAAGAATCGCGGTTTGCCGATTATACCAACAAACAATTTTTTCAGAACAATCCCGGAGCGGAAAACAACTATCATTTTTTGCAAGTGGATGAAGTAATGGACAATCTGGTCTTTAGAGAATATATGGTAATTGCAAACGGGCAAGCAGTGACTATTTTTATTGGCGCGCCGGGTAAAGAGGCGTTGGATGAGGGCGATATTGCGGTGATGGAAGAGTTGATGCAGGGCGTGCAATTTGAAAACGGCGTTGTAGCAAACATGCCCGAGGCAAAAGCCGCCAATGCAACAGAAGGCAGCACTTCGCAAAATATTGTTCTGTGGGGTTGGATAATGGTCTTGGGTTTGGGTGCTGTTGCGGTAGCATTGGTATGGGGAATGGTGCGCTTAAAAAGGAAAAAGTGGTATAACGTACAAAGGCGTTCTGATAAAATGCGTGTAGACAAGAAAAAACAGACCAATCAGCCGACAACACAATATGTCAGCGCAAGAGGAGATGTGATAAAGAAGGAGAATATTCTATGTGCACGTTGCGGCAAAAGCATACCTGCGGATTCGGTGCGCTGTGTGCGCTGCGGCATGAAGGTGGAAGAGATGCAAGATAAATAAACGGCATAATGGCAGTAGGGTTAATAATATGAAAAGGGGACAGATAAGAGAACGAACAAGAGGAAGATGAGAAGGTTGTGTGAATGAAAGAGTGTAAAAAAGAACGAACAGAGTTTTGCGGGTAAAAAAGAGCGGTTGAGGTGAAAACGCCCTTGAAAATGAACAAGAAATCATTGTATAATGAAATCATATAAAGAGGTAACAATAAAACAAAGGAGAGGGACATGAAAAAGTTTTTAGCAATTGTAATGGTTTTATGTTTGGTGTTCGGTTTTTGCATGCCAATCAGCGCAGAAGCAGGGGGGATTTATCGCCTTGATGAGGCAGGCATGACGATGAAAGTTCCGCAGGACTGGAAAGTCTTGACAAGGGCGTCATCGGCGACAGATAAGGATATTTTGATTCAGTATAACAGTTATGATGAAATGATGAATTTTATGCGGAACAACGACATCTATGTGGATGTGTTGCCCGAATCCAATACGTATATCAGCGTAGAGATGTGGCCTGCAGACGAGATGATCGACGAACTGTATGACATATTAAACGCAGGCAGTGAAGGAGAAATGCAATCAATTCTCTCGCAGGCACAAACAGACGGAAAGCTGCCTTCGATTAAAAATGCAACGTTTTATTATGGCAATCCCGGCGAGGACAACAACTATCGCTATTTTCAATATGATGTGGATGGAGAAAATTTTCCCTATCGTGAATATGTAATTGTTGCAAATGGTCAGGTGCTGTTTATTTATACGGCACGCATGGATAACAGCGCGTTGAAATCGAACGATATCGGAAATGTTGAAGAGTTCTTGGAAGGAGTTCGTTTTGCAGACGGCAGATCGGTTGCAGCTGCGGGCGGATCAACTTCTTCTTCGTCAAACACAAATAATGTAACAACAAGCTCGAGCGGCGGTGTAAAGACGATTTTGCTGTGGATACTTGCCGGTCTTGTGGTAGCAGGCATGGTGGTGGCAGGCATATGGCTGTTTGGTAAGAAAAAACCGAACAGTGGCGCAAAACCTGTGCAAAGTGCAACACCCGTAACGCCCGTAGCCCCACAACCTGTGCAGCCTGCAGCACCCGTGGCACCCGTTGCCCCACAGCCCGTGCAGCCTGCAGCGCCTGTAACACCTATTGCCCCGCAAAGTGCAGCGCCTGTAACGCCTGTCGAAGTTCCACCTGCGCAACCGACGGCATTTGTTGAACCTGTTGTGCCCGCAGCGCCCGTAGCGGAGGAACCGGTTGTGCCTGTGACACCTGTGGCTCCGCAGCCGACACAACCAATAGAACCTGCAGTACCTGTAGAGCCTGTGGCTCCTGTTGCCCCGCAGTTTGCACAACCTGCAGATTCCGTGGCACCTGCACAGTTGGCAGAAGACAAAATTGATTGTGCAGCATGCGGCGCAAAAATACCTTCAACAACAGCCTTTTGCACGGAGTGCGGAGCGAAAGTAGAGAAAAAACCTGTTTGCAAAAATTGCGGTGCGGTATTGGAAGAAGGCGCAGTCTTTTGCACAAACTGCGGCACAAAGGCAGAATAGATAATATAAGTAGCAGAAATAAAAGTCGATTGAATATAACGTAGAAAAGGGTGCGGCGTATGGGTTTGGAGCCTATTGTGCCGCACCCTTTTTAGGTACAAAGACGTTGACGTTTTTTGCCGATAGATATTTGCGTGTCACAGCGTGAAAAAAATGAGATAAAAACATAGGTGCTGTGTGCGCGAAAACAGTAAAACGGCAGACGTATATATTTATTAAAGCGAACCAGGTACGGCAAAGGACAACGGCGAAAATTTAGGGTAGCGTATATCATGGCACCGATGCGGTTTGCACTTGTTTGGGGCAGAACAACCTATACATAGTGTGTTGTGACGGATAAAAAAATACTACAGGACGTATTTTGTATCGAGGTCATTATTTATAAAAACAATTTTTTTCTTATAAAAGTGAATAAATAAAATTTCAAATAAAGCAGGAGGCGGGTATGGAAGATTATTATATGACCATCACAATACTGACTACACTGATCGGAGCCATTCTTTTTATGATTTATCCCATTGCGTTACGCGCCGGCAATAAGAGGCCGTTAGAGCCCCGTGAAGCAAAAGGAAAGATGATTGCTTATGTTTTGATTATGTTTTTCGGGTTCAACACCATCAGTATTTTGATGGGATGGGGCGTGTATCTGGGCGGTTTGGGATTGGTTATTCTCGGCATTATCGCTTATAACACCATTTTGCTCAGGGGCTCCTTTGCAAAATCCTTCAATGGACTGATGACGCCGTTGCAGGCAGAGATTATGCGGGCGGAAAAAGTAATCAAAAGCGCTTGGGAAAATCATCATACCGACTTGGACAAAAGAGCGATTCGCCAAGTGAAAAACTTTGAGCCGAGCGAGCAGCTGTATCAGCGCTATGCGGTATGGATAAAAGCGGAAGAGGCTGCAATGGACAGGCAGACTCTTGAAGAAGGGTATTATTTGCTCGAAGGGCTGCATAAAGGAAAGGATTATTTGGAAGCGTATTATGTGGCGCAAAAGCTGATACGTGCGGACCTGATGAAAAAGGGAGACTGGACTGCGGTAAATCAGGTCAAGACGATTGGGATATATAAAGAATTGCTGCCGACGGAGAAAGATTTTGTGCTCGGACAAAATATCAACGAAAGATATGTTGAATTTCTCAATAAAGAGACCGCGAATTTTGGTGAAAAAGACATGCGGCAGGCTAGCAGTATACTTTGGTATTATACGGAAACAAACTATAGAGATTTGGAAAAAGCCGACAGGGTGGCGCAAAGAATGTTGGAGGCGAACCATCTTCATCCTGCACAAGAAGAACAGCTCAAAGAATTGAAACAATTGTCGATTATTAAGAAAGCCTTTGAGGCGGACATGAAAAATCAAATACCGCTGAAAGATAAACCCAATATCAATATTCAGTTGCTGGAAGGTGAAATTGAAAAATGGGAAAAGGCCATCAGCGCGGATATCAGCGCGCAAATGCTGAAAAAAGGCGGTTATATTTTGAGTCATGCCATGCGCTTTGGACAGCTGGCAGCGGCTTATCGTGTGGCAAGCAGGCTGCTTGCGCTTTATGAAAACGCAGCGAGGGCAAGAGGGATCACAACGCCGCAGAGCCGTTCGGCTCAAGGAGAAATTTTTGCCGGTGAAGGTTTTATTGCACCGGCAGCAGCCGCTGCGGGAAGTCAAATTGGGGGAGGTCACGCCAACCAAGAACAAGCGGATACATCTGTAATTGGCGGTCAAAACGCAGCAGCGGAGGCTGTGCAGGCGCCGCAAGTGCAGTTTTGCCGCATGTGCGGCACAAAGCTGCCGATGGACAGCGTGTTTTGCAAGCAATGCGGGACGAAGATTATATAGAACCGCATAAGCACAAGGGGGTTGGGTGAAGCGGCGAATGGATGGCTGCGAGTGTGAGAGACGCTAGAAGTTCAGAAAGTGAGTTGGGAGAAAACGACGCAATGAGCTATTCGAGGGGTGTGGTGTGAGCAGAGCGGGTTGTGTCGACCGCGATAGCGAGATATCTAAAATAGAATGCGCGTAAACTAAGAAGGAAAAGTTGGCTGCATAAGCGGGCTGTCCAAGGCTATTGACAAAGGCAGGATGAGGCGCGACGATAAAAGTAAGAAGGACAACGGCGCAAATGCATGAGGTGCGTTTGAATGAATACAGCAAAGGATGAAAAGAGGCGGTTATGGGAATTTTTGTTTTAGTCATTATCGGATTCGTCATTTATTATATTGCAAAATCGACGGGGAATTCTTTTGAGGCCACGGAAAAGAGATTGCTGAAGGATTATGAGTCGGAGATTATGGGTGTTAATACCGTGGTGGAAGACACTTGGCGTAATTTTCACAAAGATGTAAAAAAGCACGAAATTCGCTCTCAGAGATTTACGGATACCGCCTATGGCAGCAGAGAGGGTGTGATTATGCTTTCTGTGTCTTGGATGATAAAAGACAAAAAAGAGATGAACGAAGAGTGGATTTGGAAAGGCTATTATGCGCTGGCGGGGCTGTGTTTTTATGGAGAATATTGGCAGGCTTATTCACTGGCCTTGGCGCTTCAGCGCCTGGACTGTGAAAAGCAGGGCAAGTGGACCCTTGCGGCGAAGGCGAAAAATTTGCAGTCCTATGCGGCACCGTTGCCCACGGAGAAGGAATTTTTTTTGCAACAAGACACGGGTGCGGTCTATAAGCGATTTATGGAAAAAGACGGCGATGAATTTGACGAAAAAGACATGAAAACAGGGGCATTGCTGATGTGGCACTATGAGGAAAAGGATTATCAAAAGGCCTCGGCAGTGGCGCAAAAGATGTTGGATGCCAATAAAGACGCGCTTGTTGAGACCAAGCTGACCAAGGGCGTGCATGAATTGTTTTACCTGAAAGCGGCTTTTGCCATGCAGACGCGCTATGGTAGTCAGGTGCAAACGCCTAAACTGAATGACGCTGAAATCAAGGGTTTTGTGGCGCGGTGGCAAAGAGAAGTCACTGAAAAAATCACCAATAAGCTCTTAGCGGAAGGTGCCTATATCGTAAAATATTTTTTGAATGCAAAAGAGAAGGCAAAAGCGCTGGAGTTTGCCGAACAATTGATTAAGCTGGAAGCGAAAATGGGCGAAAACAAGGCGGACAATGACGCAGCTGTGGTGCAAGACAACTCTTTGAATAAACAATGGCAAGAGGGTGGATTTTGTCGAAAATGCGGCGCAAAGATGGTGGAAGGCGGCACCTTTTGTGTTAAGTGCGGCACCAAAGCAGAGGTGCGCGGCAATATGGCGCAAATAGACCCCTTTGGTTTCAAAAAAGGGTTAGGCACGATTGTTGGCGAGCCTATCAGCAAGTACACCGCAGGATTGCAGGAGGGAGTAGGCTACATTACTTCAGAGTCTAACAGTGGAGAGTGGAGGGTTAAGATGTACCACTTTCCGATTCTTGAGGCAGAAAAATATTTCGATACGGTTGGCGGGATCTATTATTTTTCGGATTTTTGGACATACTCCGATAGCGGAAAGATTTTGGGTGCAGGATACACGACGGGATTTAGGCGAGAAAATTTGCCGACGGTGTATGAAACGGTGCTACGTCGACACGAAATATTGCGTCAAGAATTGAATAAAGAAGCGACATGCTCTTTTTATTCCTTCAACAAAGGAGAGGGAGAGACACAGATGAGTTTTTCGCAATTGTGCGAATTGATGAGACAGGGACGCAGAGGAGCCCATATTTTATACTGGGACGTAGAAGATATGGAAGTTTTTTTTAGATATGATTTTCAGACCCGACAGCGACATTATTGAAATGAAAATGTTATTTGTGATGTTGGAAGAGGGCAAAGGGCGTATCGGGAAGTTTAATGAAGAGATGATGAGGCATGAGTGGCACAAAAAAGAAGAACAAGATGTGATGTTGAATTGATGGGTTCTCAGTGCGCACTTTTTCATAAAATCAGTAAATTATCGGCAAGCATGGCACATAGTGGGGCACTCTGTGCGGGCGCAAGAATTTTTGAGAGAGATGTAACTTCAAAATGAGTATGGCGATGCGTTGACAATAGTGTATAATGAATACTGCGGAGGAATTTGATGAAAAGATATTTCTGGTTTATTTTAGCCGTTATTGCACTTTTGGGTGCTGTTTACAGTTTTACCAAGTTTGATGTGTTTATCGGGTTTGTGATTATTTTTGTTGCACTTGCGTTTATGTTAATAGGCATCAAAAAATGGAGCGAGCCTGCGAACAGATCTGCATCGCAGGAATCGAATGAAAAAAACGAGTTGCTTTAAAATTTTTGATTGTGTTGCCTTCGAATGACTTATCAAACTTTTATTATATTCAGAGGGGCAACAGGAGCTTGCTTGATTGTGTAAAAACCATTGTATGTACAGGACGGTTGAGATAAATAAGTTGTAACATGATTGAAGTGTATTGCAATTGTTGAAAAAAATACAGATCTATGATTATAGCCACGCAAATGCGTGGTTATTTGTATTAATACTAAAAAAGTATAGCAAGTAGATCTTATCAACTGTGATATTTGTAATAATTCTACATGAAAACTTGTAAAATGACTATTGCATTACATACTGGTGCATGCTAATATATTACATAGCGAACAAGTGAACAAGAAGTTCGTCTAAATGCAAACGGAGGAAACGAAATGATTAAAATAACAAAAGTTGACGTGTTTCAGGTGAGCAATCCCGATACGCCGGTATCAAAACCGATTTTGTGCCGCATCTATACGGACAAGGGTATATACGGCGACGGAGAGGCGGCAATGTCTTACGGCATTGCAACAACAGGTGCCTTTGGTATGCTGCAGGATCTGTCCAATTTGATTATTGGTATGAACCCTTTGGAAAATGAAGTCATTTGGCAAAAAATGTACCGCTCAACCTTTTGGGGACAAAACGGAGGCGGCGTATTTACCGCGGCGATGAGCGCCATTGACATGGCGATATGGGATATTAAAGGCAAGTATTTTAATGTGCCGATTCATATGCTTTTGGGCGGAAAACAGCGTGATCATCTGCGCACCTATGCCTCACAGCTGCAGTTTGGCTGGGAAGAGACGATGAAGGATATGATTACCACCGAACAATATGCCTGGGCGGCAAAGAAAGCCGTGGCTGAAGGCTATGATTGCATCAAAGTGGATTTTCTCTGGTACAGACCGGACGGCAAAAAATACAGCGACGACGAACGCACGACGCTGCTGAACCCCAAAACCATCGCAACGGTGGTGGACCGTGTGAGAGCGACGCGAGAAGCTGTCGGCGACGATGTGGACATTATCATGGAAAACCATTCCCTGACCGACGCGCAATCGGCCGTGCAGCTGGCAAAAGCGGTGGAGCCCTTTAATATTTTCTATTTTGAAGAGCCCAACACGCCTGATTCGCATACGGCAAAATACATCAGCGAAAAGACGAATATTCCCATTGCCAACGGCGAGCGCATCTATACGCGATGGCAGTATAATAAATTTTTCGAAAACAACACCATCCAGGTGGCACAGCCGGATATTGGCACCTGCGGGGGCATTACGGAAGTGAAAAAAGTGTGCGATTTGGCCTATATTTATGACGTTGCCATTCAGTTGCACGTCAGCGGAAGCCCGCTGTCGACCGCAGCGGCGTTGCAGGTGGAAGCAACCATTCCCAACTTCATTATTCATGAACATCACATCATCAATATTACGCCCGCCAATATCAAGTTGTGCAAATACGACTATCAACCCGTAGGCGGCAAATTCAAAGTACCGGAATTGCCGGGATTGGGCAATGAGTGGTCGGATTATGTGCTCAACGAAGCGAAAAAAGTGACAATCGAGAGCAACAAGCTTGCCTGGTAAACCGCTCGCAATATTAAAAAACCGGCATGACATTTGACAAGTTAAAAGAGAGAGGACTTGAAGACACAGATGGCTTTAAGTCTTTTTTCTTCAGTATTTGCAATTGATAATGTTGTGTGTTTAAATAGAATCAAATAGCGCTGTGCAGAAAAAACAGCTTAGAGGAGACCAAAAAAAGGATGAAGATCGAAAAAATTTCCGTTATTGATCAGGTCGTAGACGAAATCAAACAAACCATTATCAACCAAGAGTTAAAAGCAGGGGACAAGCTTGCCTCGGAAAGCGAAATGGCGGAATTGTACGGCGTAAATCGCTTAAGTGTCAGAATGGCACTGCAAAAATTGAGCACGCTGGGCGTTATTCGCACGCGGGCAGGGGACGGCTCCTATGTGACGGATTTTTCAATGTATCCGGTGATCAATGAAATTGTCGATTTTTATATGAGTGAAGATAAAATTGCGGAAGTGCAGCAAATGCGCAGGTTGCTGGAGCTGGAGTGCGTGGCGCTGGCTGCAAAATTGTCAACCGACGAAGAAAAAGAGGAGCTCAAACGCTGTTTGGATGTATATTATGAAGCACGTGCATTGATGATGGACAAGGATGAGAAAGCATTGACCGAAAAAACAATCGAAGCTGATTTTGCGTTTCACTCTCAAATCATCCGCATGTCGCACAATCGATTGTTTGAAGAAGTGTATTATATGGTTCAAAAGCTGATACGGGCACACATTTCACTTTTATTTACAAAGCGAAAAGAGCTGACGCGGCAAATGGGTAGCGGCTCTGTGGACGGCCACTATTTTATCTATGAAGGCATTTGCCAAGGCGATGTTGAAAAGGCACAAAAATTTATGGAAGAAGTATTGGATATTATTCCGCCTACCATTCAATTTGACTGATACGCAGTGCTTGCAGTAACCGGGGTGTCCTGAATTTATTTGCTAAAAACGCTGAATAAAAATCATGCATCAATGCGGTTTTTATTCAGCGTTTTTTTGATGTAAATACGTTACGATTTGATAAAACATTTCGAGCTCAAGATTATTCGATGGGTGTTTTGTTGCTGCCGTCAAGATTGATTCGATATGCGGCACCTGAATATTCGCCGTAGTAGATGTAATTGCCTGAAACGGCATAAAACCCCCACATCTTGGTGTTGTTGATTTTTTTGGCATCGCTTCCGTCTACATTGGCCGCATAAAACCCGTCGTCTTTTGTGTAATAGAGCCTTTCGCCGTCAATGGCTGCAAAAACGCCGTCGGCAAGCTTGGTTTGTTGCGTGCCGTCTGTCGTCATTCTGTATAAATTTTGTATCTCGCCCTTTTCGGTTGCCTCGCCGTAGTAAATCCAAGTATCATTTATTTGATGCAAGATAGCGTTGTCTGTGAGCTTAGAAATCTGTTCACCGTCGGTGGTCATCTTATAAAGACCGTTCTGTGTTTTGTAATATATCCAATTATCTGAAACTTTCATGTCACCGACGAAAAAATCAATGTCTGCAATTTTTTTGTTTTCGGTACCGTCAATTTTTACTTTGTATAAACTTCCCGATTTTACAGCGTAGTAAACGTAGTCTTGTGATACGGTAAATCCGAAGATATTTTCTTGATTCAAATCAGCAAGACGTTGATATTGCGTGCCGTCTGTTTTAATTTTGCTGATAAAAGCGTCGTTTTCAAGAAAATAGATGTAGTCGCCGACAATTTCCCTGTAGCCGCCCAGACCTTTTGTGACGTTTGTCTTTTCAGTCATATCCGGCTTCATCTTATAGAGCACATCCTCGTCCAGATTGGTGTAATAGATCCAGCCGTCGTGCGCAATGAGCCAATTGATGTGAACGGTTTTACCGCACCCGACCAGTGTTGCAAAGCATAGGATGGTTATTAAGAAAAAAAGTATAATTTTTTTCATACCATCGCCTCCTTTATAAATTTATCATAAGTCCAATTCTCTGAAATTACAACGAATAAATTCGGTATTTTTACACAATTGTGTAAAAATACCGATAATGCAGATTCAAAAGCAATCAATTCTCTTTTCTAATAGTATTTTTACATACGACAAATCATTGTTCATTAAAATTTGGACATGAAAAATAAGTGGGATTTATATATAATAGAAATAAGAATTGTTACATTACATTGTTTTGAACGAAGATATAAATATAAAGACGAAGTCATGGAGGGTATAAAAATGACCAGAAAAGAAGAAAGAACCGAAAATGCCGTAAAAAAGGGCTATGAATCCTTTGCCAATTCATTTAACTGTGCGCAGAGCACACTTGCGGGTTTGATGCACGAATTTTTACCCGATGACCCTTGCACAGACGCGCTGCTGTGTGCTGCGTTTCCGCTGGCCGGAGGCGGTTGCCGCAACGATACGTGCGGCGGTCTTAACGGCGGGCTGGTGTTTATGGGGCGACTGTATCACAAAGACGAGACCAAGACGCCCTTTAGCATGGATCCTTCTGCCCGTGCGGTGCGCGGCTTTGGTGCCGCAACCGAACTGGCCGACCGATTTGAAGAAAAAATGGGCAGCACACAATGCGGTCACATTCACAGTGGCATCATGGGCAAAGAATATGACCTCGCGGATCCTAAGTCAGTGGCGAAGTTTTATATGGACGGGGCGAAAGATGATTGCCAGGCGGTTGTGGAAACAGGCATACGCTTGGTGTGTGATTTAATTATGGACGACGAAGGCAATGTCATCGGGTTGTAACGGGCAAGTGTGTTTTCGTTTCCTTAATGCAGTGAGGCTACGTTGACGCAAATTACATATCATTTAATAATCAATCGGAAAAGCGAATGGAATGACCAATTCGCTTTTCTTATTTTAAAAAAAAGAATATCAAAGAAGATTCAGCGAATTGACGGGTGCTGCAAATAAAAAACAGGGCAAAAAGATATCAGTTTTTCACGATTAAGCAATAAAAATAAGAATATGTGTATGTATCCACTGACTCGGAAAACGCTGATGTTTTAACAAAGCATGTAATCGCTTAATGTTGTTGTGTTTTCAGCGGTTTTAAGGTATAAAAGAATCATAGACAAAAGTGAACGGAGAAGCAGGTATGTTAGAGATCTATTCCAAAGAGGGAATTCTTTTCGTAGTCCAAGTTGATCATATCAGCGGTGAAATTTGCGGGTCGATTTTTGACTGTTTGTATGATGCGGGCGCGCGCAATGTGCAGTGCTTTGCGACGATTACGAAAAAGAACAGGCCAGGCAACGTATTTTTAATCGATGTGGGCTGTGAAGCAGAGCAGTCGGTAGAAGAAGTTATCGTTCGCGAAATCGGCTCAACCGGTTGGCACAAAGTTGTCACGGAGCACAGACATGTGCCGACGCAAGTCGTCAATAGAGAGATAGAAATCGTGGTGGGGGCGTGCAGCTTTCTGTTTTTCATAGAAGCAAAACAGACAAAAGGGCTGAAAGAGAGCCTGAGAGCCGAACACGCATGCTGTGAGCTGCTAAAAGAAAAAATCAAGAGCACCTGCGGCACAGATATTGCGCTGAGAACCATTTACGCAAAAGTGCAAACAGCGCTGCTGCGCGAAGAGACAAAAATTATTTTTGAAAGAATCGAATAAAACAAAATATTTTTCGTGAGGTATGAGGATGAAAAACGAAGGGACAGAAAAATGTAAAATCATATCGGCGGCACAGCTGGCGGCGGTTTCGGATGTGGTGGACTTGACATGCGACCGCATTGAGGCCTTGGCGGGAGGGCACGGCATGCTGAACATGGCGGTTCACTCCATTGCCAATGTGGTTACACAAGAAATATTAAACGGCGGAAACATCAACGTAAAATTTGCGAATTTAAAGACACAACCCGTTGACGACATCATGAAAAAAGCGATTGACGCGGCAAAAAAATCAGGAGCGGACGGTGCCAACGCCGCACTGCTCACCGCCGTGACCATGCTGATTGCAGGCTCGCAGGCGCAGGTGGGTATTCCTGCGGGAAACCGTAAACTGGGCGCCACGGCGCGCATGCTGGCAGGTGTGGACAGGGGAGGGGTTGCCATTATACCCACGGCAAAAATGAACAGCAAAGTCTCGGGTTTTCCAGCTGTACAGGCCATTTATCAGGCAATGATGGAGGGCAGACTCAGCCCGATAGACGGCAGACAGGTGCCGAAAAATGTGGGAGGCGGTACACTGTTTGGTCACAGCACCTTAGGCGAAGACATTGTGTGGCCGGCGATGGCGGTAAACGGCGCCAGAATCGGCACGCAGGCGATGATGGACGCCATGGCGGGCGCCTCGATTTTACCGCACCCGTTTACGGCGGCGATTTTCGGGGCGGCGGCGATACTGGAAATCATCCACGCGGACGCCGAAGTGCCTGAAGGCATGGGCACCTACGGGCGCACAAGCACGGCGTACCTCGTCGGAAAAACCGCGGCGGAAACCGCGGGGCTCCCTGCGAAGCTCACCATGCATGTGACGGGTGAAGAGTACGATACGGCGCGCTTTGTGGGCGACATTGGATTGATTTTAAAAGATGTGGGTGCGCCTTCTGTGATTGGTATGAAGACTTGTGACGAAATATATTCGTGTTTCAAGGAAAATATCGCGGGGTCTTCGGCAGGACCGAGCAATACGCCGTTGGGGCATATTTGCGCCTATGCGATTATTGCCATGAAGACGCTCATTGCCAAAGAAGGCGACAAAGCTGCGGCGGCCGAGGCCATGGCAAAAAACAGGATGGTCACATCTTTTGACCCTGAGACCGCCATGGTCAGCATTAACACCGTGGTGCGCAAGGCAAAAGAGCTGAGCAACGGACCGGTTACGGATACGCTGATCATGATGAGTGAGCCTATCAGGGCAAATGCGATATATACACGCGCACGCTTTGCCTATGACAAACTGCAAGAGGGCAAAACCGTAACGGAAATCGTCAGAGAACTGGACGATAAAAGACTGCAAACCATCGAAACCCATGCGGCAAAAATATTATCGACCATGATGGGTATGCCTGTTGAAATCAAAGTGAACAAAACAGGACCGGCAGCGCGAAGAACAGGAAAACTCATCGAAAAATACTGGTCTTTTGACCCTTATGTGGATATTACGGTCAAAGCCGGCGAAAAGACGGCGATAATGGAAGGGTTTGTCCATGATGTCATACCCAAAGTGGCCTTGGGCGAGCGGCAAGATATTGCCTGGGCGGTGAGTCTGGGCGCCCCGGTGGTGGCGCAGCTGACGCTGGCGGGAAACAATATCCTCAATGTGGTCATGCCCGCAGCCGTTGCGGCAGCCATGGGTAAAAACACGCCGAAAGAAGCCGCGGAACTTGCGGTACAGGGCTCGCACATCACCGTGGGTATCCCCGGCGCCAAGGAGCCTGCAGAGCGCATCGCACAGCTGGCGAAGCAGATTATGAATACGAGAGTTGAGTCCAATATTGAGTGAGATAAAGAATAAAACAGCAGCAATAAGTAACTTTGGCGAGGGGAGTGAGCAGAGATGTTTTTTACCGACCGAAAAGAAGCTGGAATAAAACTGGCAGAGGCGTTGGCATGCTATAAAGAACAGGATGTCGTGGTCTTTGCGCTGCCGAGAGGCGGGGTGGTGCTGGGTGCTGAAATTGCCCGAAAGCTGAGCGCGCCCCTCGACATCGTCATTGCGAAAAAAATTGGACACCCCATGAATCCCGAATACGCCATATGCGCTGTGGTGGAAGAAGGGGAACCGATTTGCAATGAATCGGAAGTGAGAAAAATAGACCCGACTTGGTTTGAAAATGAAGTTGCTAAGGTAAGGAGCGAAATCAAAAGGCGCAGAGAAGAATATTTCGGCAGTTTGCAACAACAAAACATCGAAGAAAAAGTTGCACTGATTGTGGACGATGGCATTGCCACGGGTTTTACGATGATTGCCGCTATCCGAGAATTAAAAAGGCGTAACCCGAAAAAAATTGTCGCAGCCATACCTGTAACGCCATATGACACGGCGCAAACGTTAAAGAGCCTTGCCGATGAAGTGGTGTCACTGTCTGTCGACAAAAATTATCTCGGCGCGGTGGGCGCCTACTACGGAGACTTTACACAAGTGGATGATGGTGAGGTGATTTCGCTGCTGAAATCTTTTCAATAATCAAAGATGAGCAGAAAAATATATTGTTATACAAAACGAAAAGCCATAAACATTGCGCGAAAACAAATTAGTCTGAATAAGCAGAGGTGAAAAAATATGGTTCTCGCGATTTTTCTTGCCGCATCGGCATTGCTGGGTATTTTCGTCGGATTCAAAAAGAAAAACAAAACACTTTTGGTGTTGTCTGTTATCGGCTTGGCCGTTGTGGTTGCGACATGGGTTTACTTCTATACACATCCGTATTAGGTATGCGGTTGCCTTTGGACGGTAAAAAGAAAAGTGCTGCAATCAATACAACGCCTAATAATCAGTGATCACGAAAAACAGACAATAATATAATGCATATAAAAAAATATGGAACAGACTATGTCTGTTCCATATTTAATATCATTGGTTTTTACGCAAGGCAAACGTTGGTTGCTCTGAGTTTGCTGCTGTTTTTCGGGTCAGTTTCAACATCAAATGTTACTTTCTGACCTTCTTGAAGTGTTTTGTAGCCATCCGATACGATTGAAGAGAAATGCACGAATACATCTTCTCCGCCGTCATCGTTCGAAATAAAGCCATAACCTTTTTCTGCATTAAACCATTTTACTGTACCACTATTCATTTGGGTACCTCCTAATATATATTGTACCCAAAGAAAAAACAAAAACCTCACAAATCCTGCAAGTCGCTTATCGAACAGTGAATTGCCTGATGCGAGTACAGCGCTATATCCTGAATACGAAATCTATTATACTACCTTAAATTTTATTTGTCCATGTTTATTTTTTAAAATTAGGAAATAAATGTAATAAATTGACTAAATTGCTGGAAAGAGATCGAGAAAAAGGCAAGGAAGATGGATAAAAACACAAATATGTATTTTTTCACATGTACAAACACAGAATAAAAAAAATAAAAACTTCGGCAATGCAAATAGTGGTTATCAAAGTGCATTGCCGAAGTTTTTATAAGGATAGATACAAAGTTATTATTTGGAGTTCAAGAAGATAGCAGAGTTATCTTTTATCAAATCGACCTCTGACAAGAGCGCCTTTTGAAGACGGTCCGACCATGGAATAATATTTACCTAAAAATCCTGTTGTTATTCTAGGTTCGGGCGCTACCCATTTTGTTTTTCTTTCTGCGAATGTAGCTTCGTCGACATGGGCATGGATGGTTCCGGACTCAACATCATATTCGATAATATCGCCGTTTTCAATCAAAGCAATAGGACCACCGTCGGCTGCCTCAGGACAGATATAGCCGATATTCGGCCCGCTGGTCATGCCTGAAAATCTTCCGTCAGTAATCAGCGCCACCGAATCGCCTAATCCCGCCTCTTGTATCATTAATATGAGGGAAGCCATTTCCGGCATACCCGGAAAACCTTTTGGGCCTTCATAGCGTACCACAACAACTTGTCCGGGCTTGATTTCGCCGTTTGCCAGCCCTGCGCGAGCTTCTTGCTCGCTATTATAGCAATTCGCAGGACCTTTAAAATGCCACATATTCAGCGGAACGGCTGCCGATTTAATTAATGAGGCTTCAGGTGCGATGTTTCCTCTCAAAACATTAAGTCCACCCGTTTCGTGATAGGCTTTGTCGAAGGGATGAATGACCTCAGGATCCAGCACTTCTGCATTTTTGCAGTTTTCGATTACGGTTTTACCGGTCACGGTCATTTCATTTTCATGCAACATATGATTGTCTGCCGCTTGCTTCATCATTGCTTGGATGCCGCCCGCTTCATACAAGTCTACGATGTAGTGTTTGCCTGACGGGGTGATTTTGCATATTTCCGGTGTAGTTTTGCTGAAATCGGCAAAATCGTCAATTGTCAACTCTACTTCCGCTTCGGCGGCAATGGCCAGCAAGTGCAAAACAGTGTTGGTGGAGCCGCCCATCATCATATCAACACGAATCGCATTTTCAAAGGCATTTCGCGTCATAATATCGCGTGGTTTGATATCTTGTTCGAACAATTTGACAATTTGCATACCCGCTTCTTTTGCCAGGCGAATACGTTCTGCGTAAACTGCGGGGATTGTGCCGTTTCCGGGCATACCCATACCGATAATTTCGGTGATGCATGCCATGGAATTTGCCGTAAACAGGCCTGCACATGCGCCGCTTCCGGGGCACATATATTTCCATAAATCGTCTAAATCTTGTTGAGTTAATCTGCCGGCAGCGGCTTCGTCTTGAATAAATTTCCCGGAAGTAATATCCACGTTATGGCCTTTGATTCTTCCGGGCAACATGGCGCCGCCGGTGACCACAATGGTTGGAATATTCAGTCGTGCGGCGGCAATGAGCATACCGGGAATGATCTTGTCGCATCCGGCTACAAGAACCAGAGCATCAAACTTAGAGGCATAGGCCATGCACTCTACGGAATCCGCAATCAAATCGCGACTGGGCAGCGACATATTGGGAAGCAGTCCACTGCCAATGGTGCAGTCTGCAACGGCAATGGTGCCAAATATGGCGGGGGTACCACCACCCATGTACACACCTTGTTCTACCGCTTGTGTAATTTGATTTAGATGGGCGTGTCCGGGAAAATGGTTGGTCCAGGTATTGGCAATGCCTATATAAGGTCTTTTCATTTCTTCGTCGGTTCTTCCTGCGGCATAGGAAAACGTTCTTATCATGCCTTGATGGAGTTCGTCACTCCTTTTTTTCTTTTGCATTTTCTTCCTCCTTATACGTTATTGATAAATATACTGTTATAACTTTAACATATGATTTTCAGGTTGTAAAAAAACAGTCAGAATGTCTGTTAATAGGGAAAATAGAATAGAACTTTGTTCAATGAGAGAGGATTCTTTGTTCTTTTGACGATTTTTAAATTCAAAGCGATCATTAAAAAGATAGCATGGTAATGCGATTATGCTTTGTTGGAGATATCGATAAATGATTGAGATTTATATTATGAATAATCATGCATTTGTGCAGCAATAATATATGTAAAACAAAAAATTGTCATTCAAAAAATAAGGCCGATTGTTGAAGAAAGAATCTATTGACTTATATGTGCAATAATGATATATTTACAGTGTAAATTTATTTTTGAGAGGTGACATATGGATTTCAATTTGATCATTGATGATGCCTGCACGGCGATTATGGAAGAGAGAGGCATTACACAGGAAGATATTGCAGCGGTTATTGAAGATGCACAAGCGGAAAAGACGCATCTTTATTCTGAGAACAAAGAAGTATTTTTGGCGAAAAAGCGTCTTGAGAATTTTACGGTATATGCAAAATTCACCAATGACGGGCAAAATATCCAAGTACAAAACGTATACAGTCATCGCGTCAGTCTCAATGAAGACAATCAATAGAGGAGGAGCAAGATATGGATAAATGGTTTTGTTCGACATGTAAAGTAGAGGCAGAGGAAGTTTCGGATATTCATTTGATATACGGTGAAGTGGATTTGCCTCCCGGGGTGGGATATAGATGTCCTTCTTGTGGGGTAGAATTTTTGGACGGAGATTACGTGGTTAACGAGTTGAACTCTGCAGAGCAAATGCTTGAAGGAAAATAGATTTGAAAGACAGACTCTTTGAAATTTTTTCCAACAGGCCCGATCGGTTTCGTCTGCTCCATAAGGGGCTTGAGCAAATTGCTTTTGCAAAAGATGGTTTTGAGCAAATCAAAGCTATGGAAATCGGATGCGGATACGGAGATGCCTCGGCTTATGTGGCACAGCGGTATGATTATAGCGTAACAGGCATTGACATTACCGAACAGAAGGTGGAATTTGCCAAACAGCGCCACGTTCAAACAATACAAGCGCGTTCTCTTGCGTTTTTAACAGCGGATACGATGAAGTTGCCTGTTCAAGATAAGTCTTTTGACTTTGTGTTTGCCGAAGCGGCTTTTTCTCCCCTTGGCGACAAGCGGAAAGCGGCAAGGGAATGGCATCGCATTTTAAAAAATGACGGCTACATTCTTATTAACGATTTTGCCATCAAAAACCATGATACGGCAAGTACGCGAGAGACGGTTGCGCACATTCCGTGCTTTGCAGGGGTTGACACCATTGAGCGCTATGAAAAACACTTGACAAGTGAAGGGTTTCGCCCGTTAGCAGTAAAGGAAGAATATGGCGAACTCATTCGCTTAGCACTGTGGATCAGCAAATCGCTGGACGTGGACATTGGGGCGGCGGGGGGATATTTAAGCAGATATTACAATGCAAACGGCGGGGCTTCTTGTGAGGCTGCAAGTGAAGATAATGACTTTTTTAAACAGAGTCAGCTGACCTATTGCCAGATGATTTTCAAAAAATAACGTGAAACGATGAGGTGATTACATGATTTATGCAGGAGTAGACATTGGCTCGACAACATCCAAATGCGTACTGATCGATGAAAACAGAAAAGTATTGGCGTTTGAGATCATGTTTACGGAATTTGACAGAAACGCCAGCGGAGAAAAAATTTTGCAGGCGGCTTTGGATGCAAGCGGCTTGTCGATAGAGGATATTGCCTATATTGTGTCGACGGGTTATGGCAGAAAGGCGTTTTTGCGCACCAACAAAGATATTCCGGAGATTATTGCCCATGCGGTGGGAACCGTGGAGGCCATGCCGGGCACGCGTACGATTATTGATATCGGCGGCCAGGATAGTAAAGTCATCGAACTCGATGAAAGCGGCGCCATTGCTCGTTTTGAAATGAATGACAAATGCGCAGCGGGCACAGGTCGGTTTTTTGAAGTATTGACGCAGCGGCTTTTGGGTATTGAAATGAGCGAATTGAGCGGATTGATTTATAAGTCAAAGAATGCGCCGACCATCAGCAGTATGTGCACGATTTTTGCCGAAACGGAAATCATATCCTATCTTTCTCAGGGTGTGCCCAAGGAGGATATTGTGGCAGGCGTGAGTCGTTCTATTGTGCGACGCGTCATCGGCATGGGCAAGGCAGGACAAATGTCTTTTAAAGAACCCATTGTGTTTTCGGGCGGTGTTGCACAAAATCCCGCCATCGTGGAAGAATTTTCACAGCATCTGGGCAAACCAGTGACAGCAGTGAAATTGCCGCAGTCTACGGCGGCATTGGGTGCTGCACTGACGGCGATGAAGCAATATGAAAAGGAGAAGGCGCAATAATGAGTTTTGATTATGACGTTATTTCGATCGGAGCAGGCTCAGGCGGCTGTGCCTCGGCCATGCGCAGTGCGGATTTAGGCAAAAAAGTTGCGCTGGTGGAATATCGCGAAAAGGGAACGGGCGGCACTTGTGTAAACAGAGGGTGTATTCCCACAAAAGTGTTGGTGAAATCCGCGCAAGTCTATAGCGAAATCAAAGAAGCCAAACAATACGGCATTTTGGTAGGCGATGTAAAAGCAGACCAAAATGCGATTCAGATGAAAAAACAAGCGATTGTCAATAATTTGAAATTCGGGTTGGACAACTTTTTACTGAAATCCAGAAAAGTGGATCGCATTGCGGGCAAAGCAAAATTTTTGGACGCCCACACGCTTGAGATAACAAACGGAGAAGAAAAGAAAACCGTTACGGCGCAAAACATCATCATTGCCACAGGCAGTGAACCTGCGATGATACCCGCATTTAATATAGATCGGGAAAAAATCATCACCAGCGATGAGGCACTGAGCATAAAAGATATTCCAAAGGAACTCATTGTGGTGGGTGCAGGGGCGCTCGGCTTGGAGTTTGCCTATATCTTTTCCACCTTCGGCGCAAAGGTAACCATTGCGGAAATGATGCCCAATGTGGTGCCGATTTTAAAAGAAAAAGAAGTGACCGATGTGGTGGAACAATATTTGAAAAAAACAGGCATTGATGTGCGGTGCGGCTCAGGCATTGCATCCATTCAGGTCAACGAAAGCGGCAGAGTGGTGTGCGCTTTTCAAAACGGTGAAAGCGTGGAAGCGGATATGGCACTGGTTGCCATTGGCAGGAGCTTGAACACGAAGGATATGGGGCTGGAACAAATCGGTGTAGAACTCAATGCCAAAGGTCAAATTACCATCAACGAAAAAATGCAGACAACGGTAGAAAATGTCTATGCCGTGGGCGATATTGTTGCCGGTCCGCAGCTTTCGCACAAAGCGCAAAAGCAGGGGCTGGCGGCGGCGGAAAACATTGCGGGAACAAGCAGTATCGTAAACATGGACGTCATTCCCTGGGCGATCTTTATGCAGCCCGAAATTGCCGGTGTGGGCATAACAGCGCAGGATGCTAACGATGCAGGTATTGAAACGATTTGCGGAAAAATGCCCTTTACGGCAAACGAAAAAGCAATCACGATGCAAAAGACTGCAGGGGTTATTAAAATCGTTGCAAGAAAAGACAATCATCAAATCATCGGCGCTCAGATATTCGGTATTGACGCCTCTGTTTTGATTGAAGAAATTGCTCTGGCCATTGAGACGAAGCTGACACTGGAAGATGTGGCAGAAAGCATTCATGCACATCCCACGCTTTCGGAAATTGTTATGGAAACCGCAAAAAATGCCCTTGGAAAGGCATTTCACAAATAAAAACTCAGCTTATTAATACAAATAATGAGCAGATTAAAAAAAGCCTATGATGAAAGATATCTTTCAAAAATATAAAAAGGAGAATGATTCAATGGATAAGGATATCAACAGAAAACTATTGGAACTGACCGGGTTTGAGGGAGAGGAGCTGGAAAAGATTTTGCCGGAATGGCGGGCTGCCGCTGAGGTTGTCGGTTTAACCGACGAAGACGTCGCCCATGCGGTCAATGAGTATATTCCGCTGAACTGGAATGTGCAATATTTGGGTGTGCGCAAAATGCTCGGCGCATATCTTCGTGAGCTCATTGAAATAGCCAAAACAAAACAATACAAAGCGGAAGGCAAAAAAGTTCTGTACGGAATTTTACCCGCGATTGCCACGAACTACATGGCGATTAAACATGCAGCGGGAGACAATTTGTATGTGGGATTTCCCGATTTGATGCTGGTGACGATTTTGAACGGAATTTTCCACAAAGCCGCACCGCATTTGTATGAGGCGGAAGAGAGAGGATTTACCTATGGTTGCAGACACTGTCCGCTGAACAAAATGCGTCTGAGCGCCTATGCTTCGGGCATGATTGCAGCACCTGACGTTATTTGGAGCTGGGGATTTAACTGCGATGAGGGTCCCAAAACCGACGAGATGATTCAATGTCTGATCGGAGATGATTGGAACTATATTATCAGCAGACTGCCCCACGACACCGTGTTTGGCCACAAGGATGACGATGACGAAGAGCGTGTCAGATATTTGGCCGATGTTATCAAGCATGACATGGAAAAAATCTGCGAAAAGTTGGAAGTAAAGTTTACCGATGAAGACATGAAATATGCCATCAACGCCAGCAACCGTTATATCTTTAAATTAGGGCAACTGGTAGGGCTGGTTTGTACGGCGGATCCTGTGCCGCTGGGCGGAAATGCGCTGACAATGTTTCAACAAATCATCGGCGTTCCCTGTAATGCAGGTGAAGGATACGGCTACATGGAAGAAGCGCTGGACATTACCATAGCGGAGATGAAAGAAGCCATCAAAAACGGCGAAGGTGTTTTGCCCAAGGGCGCACCGAAGTTGGGCAGCTACTTTGTACCTTTCTGTCTGCCGTGGATTGACAGAATGTTTAGAGAAAACGGTGTTGCCACAACCTTTAGTCAGACGCTGACACCGAGCAAAAAACAAATGACACCGTCGAAATACAAAGACGATGTGCATATGGCCACCGCAGAGCAATGGCTGAAGATGCCGCTGGGTCAAAACATGGGCTATGAGGCGGAAACGATGATTGAAAAAGTGAATACACTCAAGCCGGACGGCATGATCATGGGATTTTTCGACTTTGACCGCTGGTTAGGTTCACACCACAAAATGGTGGCGAAAATTGTCGAAGAAGCCACGGGTGTGCCGCATTTCTATATGGAATCGGACTTCTGGGATGACAGGGACTATAACGAAGAATCGCTGCGCACGAGAATTGAGAGCATTGCGCAGATTATGAAGCTGAAAAAAGAAATGTCGTAACAGCTATTTGGTTTAGAACATTTTAAAGTTTATTTACCAAAATATAAAACAAATGATTTGGGAGGAAAATCATATGAAACAGATTATGCAAGAGCTCGACACGTTATCAAAAGAGAGACTTAGTCAACTGCAAAAAGCAAAAAAAGACGGCAATCTTGTAATTCAATATACGGGAAACTTTATTCCCTATGAAATGATTCAAGCTGCCGGCGCTGAACCGTTTCTCATGTGCAGAGGCGGAGAGCCTGAGCCGCCCGATGCTGTTTTGGACAACATGCTGCGATTTATGAATCCCTTGGCACGTTCCATGGCAGGATTTTACATGCTGGGTCTGGATCCC
>CALFLU010000108.1 GCA_937880125.1 uncultured Eubacteriaceae bacterium | reverse complement strand
GGAAGAAAATTACGACGAATTTTTGGAAGAATATCGCTTGCAGGCGCTGATCAAAAAATATTCGGACTTTATTCGCTATCCCATTAAGATGGACATCCAAACCAGTGTGCAAAAAGAGGGAACAGAGGGTGAGTATGAAGAGCTGACGCAAGAGCAGGTTGTCAACAGCATGGTGCCCATTTGGCGCAAAAATAAAAATGAACTCAGCGACGAAGATTATATAAATTTTTATCACGAAAAACACTATGGTTTTGACAATCCCATGAAGCATATCCATATTTCCGTGGATGGTGCCGTGCGCTATAATGCGATACTGTATATTCCCGAAAAAACGCCCTTTGATTTCTATACGAAAGAATATCAAAAAGGGCTGGAGCTGTATTCCAACGGCGTGCTGATTATGAACAAGTGTGCGGACTTGCTGCCCGATTATTTCAGCTTTGTGCAGGGGATGGTAGATTCTGAAGATTTGTCGCTCAACATCTCCAGAGAATTGCTGCAGCACGACAGGCAGCTGCGCTTGATTGCCAAAAACATCAAAAACAAAATCAAGTCAGAGCTATTGAATTTGTTAAAAGAAGAACGTGAAAAGTATGAAACTTTTTATAAGGCATTTGGGCGCCATTTGAAATATGGCTTATATGCGGATTATGGAATGAACAGAGAAGAGCTGGAAGAGCTGCTGTTGTTTTATTCTTCCCATGAGAAAAAAATGGTAACTCTGGACGAATATGTTTCACGCATGAAAGAAGAGCAAAAATATATTTATTATGCGGCAGGCGAAACCATTGAGCGCATTGAGCAGCTGCCGCAAACAGAGGCAGTCATTGAAAAAGGATATGAATTGCTTTATTTTACCGAAGACGTGGACGAATTTGCCATTCGCATGCTGATGAAATATAAAGATAAAGAATTCAAATCCGTGTCGGAAGGAGACTTGGGTATCGAGGGGCAAGAAAATGGTGATCAGGACGTGCCAATCAACGCCGAAGAGGAAGAAATGTTAAAATACATGACGGAGATTTTAAAAGATAAAATCAAAGACGTCATTGTATCAAAGCGCCTCAAGCGGCATCCGGTGTGTCTTTCGACGCAGGGTGGTGTGAGTATCGAGATGGAAAAAGTACTCAGCGCCATGCCCGGCGAACAAAAGATTACGGCACAAAAGGTGCTCGAAATCAATCGAGACAGTGCGTTGTATGCAGTGCTGCAAGATGCCTATGCTAACGACAAGGAAAAGCTGAGAGACTACACAGAGTTGTTATATAACCAAGCGCTGCTCATCGAAGGTCTTCCCATAGAAGATCCGCTGAAGTTCAGCACAGATATTTGTAAACTGATGAAATAAAAAACAACCCCTTAAGGGGTTGTTTTTTTTAGAATCTGCTATAATAAAACTATATGCAGTAAATATAAAAATAAGCGGGTGATAAAATGAAAATTGTAGTCATCACCGGAAGTCCGCGCAGAAAGGGCACTTCTGCATTGTTGGCAGACGAATTTATTCGGGGAGCAAAACAAGCAGGACATAGCCTGACGCGGTTTGACGCTGCCTTTGAAGACATACATCCTTGCCGCGCGTGCGATTATTGCACCACGCAAAAGTCGGGTTGTGTGCAACAAGATGCTCTGGCACCGCTGTTGAGCCAATTGGTCTCAGCGGAGATGGTTGTTTTGGTAACACCGTTGTATTATTTTGGCATGTCGGCACAAATCAAAACGGTCATCGATCGATTTTATGCCACAAACGGAAAACTCATGGGAAACAAAAAGATGATTTTGCTTGCCACGGCAGAGGAGAAAAATTTGCGGGCAATGGAGCCGCTGGTGTTGCATTGTGAGGCCATTATGGAGTATCTTGGCTGGCATGGGGCAGGCAAAGTATTGGCGGTGGGCTGCAGAGTGCGAAAAGACATTGAGAAAACAGACTTTCCTCAGCAGGCATATGAACTGGGTAAGAGCCTGTAATATAAAATTACAGTAAACAGGAGAAAAAATATGCGCAGAAAAGACAGAGAAGTTACAAATCAGGATGAAATTATCGAAATCATGCGCAAGTGTGATGTTTGCCGTCTTGCGTTTAACGACGGTGAGTATCCCTATATTGTTCCGCTCAACTTTGGACTTTTTGAAGAAAACGGCAGCGTGGTGCTGTATTTTCACTCGGCGAAAGAAGGAAGAAAACTGGACGCCATTGACCAAAATCCCAAAGTGGGTTTTGAGATGGACACAGGACATAAACTGATAACAGGTCAGGATGCCTGCGATTGCACAATGGAATATGAGAGTGTAATAGGCCGGGGGATTATCGAAATTTTGCGTGATAGTGAAAAAGAAGCGGCGCTGGGGTTGCTTACGACGCGTTATACAAACCGGACGAAGCATGTATTTCGAAAGGAAGTTTTGGCTCAAACAGCGGTATTGAAATTGACAGTGGAGGAAATGACGGGCAAACGGCTGAAGGTTGAAAAAAAGTAAATTTGGCGTACAAACAATCAGGTATAAAGAGGGGACAGAAAGGTGAAAGTAAACAGAACGGCATATCACTGGTTTGCGGATATTTTTTGCGTGTTGTTGCTGGTGGGCGTTTTTTTGTATCTGATTATGTACTGGAACGCAATTGCCGATCATGTGCCGGGGCACTACAATGCCGACGGTGTTGTCGATCGGTGGACCAATAAAAAAGAATTGTTTATTTTGCTGGCGGTTGCCTGGGTGATGTATGGGGGGATTACTGTGGTGGAACAATTTCCGCGTCTTTGGAATACGGGTGTGACGATAACGAAGCAAAATGCACATCGTGTCTATGCAACATTGAAAAATATGATTGTCACGATCAAGTGGCAAATGGTGCTTGCCTTTTGTGTGATTACGCTATATTCATCTTTAGGCAAAGGCTTGCCAAAATGGTTTCTATCGGTGTTTTTAATCGCAATATTTGCTACACTGATTGGGTTTTTGGTTCAATTGATGCGTGTGAAATAGTTTTTCAACGAAAAGGCATGCATTTTTTTCAAAGCAGCGAAATGCCTATCGATAACAGATAATACAGATGAACAATAAAAAAGGCCGTAAAGGCCTTTTTAGCGTATATTGCGCAGGGAAATTTCGCCTGAATGCAGCGTGCTGACATTACCTGCCGCGTCTTGAACAATCAACCCGCCGTCTTTGGAAATATCGATTGCCAAGGCCTCGTGCCAGTTGTTTTGGGCAAAATAGGAAATTTGTTTACCTAACACAAAAGAACGTGATTTGTATTCTTTCAGAAATTCTCTTTGTGTGAATGTTTCGTAAATATCCATCAATTCGTTGATGATTTGAGCGATGAGCTGGCTGCGGGTAACAGCGGGCTTTTCGTCGGTATAAATAGAACCCGCCCGCGGCTGAATCTCTTTTGGAAAGGCGTCCGGCGGTGTTTTAAAATTTACGCCGATGCCCACAACAATGCTGTCTACCCGGCCGGTTTCGCAGTTGGTCATGGCTTCGGTCAAAATGCCGCATACTTTTTTTTCTTCGATATAGATATCGTTGAGCCATTTGATGGCGCAAGACTTTTTACAGACTTTTTCAATGGCGCGACATGTGGCAACCCCTGCGGCGGTGGTGAGCAAAACCGTATCGGATATATCGGTCTTTGGCCTTAGAATCACGCTCATGTAAATGCCGCTTTGAGCAGGCGAATAAAAACTTCTGCCCATTCGGCCGCGCCCTGCTGTTTGGGTGTCTGCTATAATAATGCTGCCCTCCGCTGCGCCGTCCACAGCAATTTTTTTTGCCGCATTGTTGGTGGAGTCGATGGTGTCATAGACAAAGACGTCAAAGGCGCGGTATTCTTTTTTCAGAAAATGCTTGATGGCTTCTTTAGACAAAATATCTGAGGAAGCGAAAAGTTGATAGCCTTTATTGGGTGTGGAGTGAATTTCGTATCCCTCTTTGCGCAGTGCTTCGATGGCTTTCCACACGGCGGCGCGTGAAACATTGAATTTCTCAGCCATTTGTTGACCCGAAATGCAGGACGAACGATTTTCTTCCAATATTTGCAGTACCTTATTTTTCAAGGACATTTTTTCACCTTTATACCAAATGGAATGTCATTATTATACGCGATGTATCAATGACTTTCAACGGGTGCGCAGCTTCGGCAATAATTTTACCCCAAGCAAAGAAGCCATGAGGGTTTTTAACAGATCACCGGGCAAAAATATCAAGCAACCCACCTGAAAGGCTTTGCTGATGGTGATGTCGGTATGCATTACTTTGGTTAAAATGATGTACATATAGGGAATACCGAAGAGGTAAATGATGACGGTACCCAAAAGGGCAATAAGTAAAATTTTAAAAAATGAATAGGCGCCTTTGGAAACGCTGCCGTCAGGTGCGATGACAGGGGATTTTTTTGCGTATTTTTCCACAAGAATACCCACGACGTAGGCTGCGACAATAAAGCCGATTAAAAAACCGAAACTCGGTTTGAATACCGAGAAAACGCCGCCGGAAAAACCTGAAAAAATCGGCAGACCGATTAATCCCAAAGCAATATAGATCAGCTGTGAAAGTGCCCCAAGACGTGGGCCGAGCAAGATGCCCGCAAGCAGCACAAAAAGCGTTTGTAGCGTTATGCTCACAGGACCGGCAGGAATGGCGAGAAAAGCACCCAGTGCACTGAGTGCGGCAAAAAGTGCGGTGAGTGCCATGGATTTTGCGGATAATTTCATGAAGACCTCCTATTGTAAACCAAAAATATTTTTTAGTTTACAATAGGAGGCGTCCGTTGTCAATACCTACATAAAGCTGTAAAGGGTAACATAGAGATCAAAGATTTATACGCAAAAGCCAAACAAACAATAATTGTTATAACGCATTATATTTTTCTATCAATTCTTCTAATTTTTCCGCGCTTTTTTCTATGCAAAGTTCACACTTGATTGCCGGGTCGGGATCAGCGTGTATAAGCAAAATATAAGGACAATCGAGGCTGCCGAAGGCGGTTAGAAACCATTGCACGTATTCGGCGCAAAAGGTGCGAATCTTCGTGTGGTCAAAGGGTTTGGGCCCACCCCAAAGCACACCGGCAACCGCCAAAGCCCCTAAAACAATTCCGCAGGTTCTGCGGCATCCCATGCCGCCGCCAAAGGGTATGATGGCATTGATGGTTTGCTGATTGAGTTTTAAATCATATTTTTTATTTGCGGCAAGGAGCATTTTTTCAGCACAATTATAGTGATAGAGCGGTTTTTCTTCTTCGCTCAAGCCCGGTATTTCTACAGAAAATTCTTTTAACGCTTCTTTCATAAGACATCGTTCTCCTCTTGATTCATATATTTATTCGACGGTGACCGATTTTGCCAAATTTCTGGGTTTATCAACATCACAGCCTCTTTCACAGGCAAAATAATAACTGAGCAACTGCAGGCAAATAACGGCCAGCACGGGCGCAACATCATCTGCGGCTTTGGGAATAACAAACAGCTCATCCACTTCTTTTCGGATGATTTCGGCATTTTCTTTGCAAAATGCCACGACATAGGCACCGCGCGATTTGACCTCTTTGATGTTGCTCAAGGTTTTGTTGAAAAGTTCGTCTTGAGTGAGCAGTGCAATAACCAGGGTGCCTTGATCAATCAAGGCAATGGGGCCGTGTTTTAATTCGCCGGCAGCAGCGGCTTCAGAATGAATATAGGATATTTCTTTTAATTTCAAAGAACCTTCCAAGCTCACATAATAGTCCAGGCCTCTGCCTATAAAATAAATGTCTTCGGCATTTTTGCGGCGTTTGGCCAAGGCGTGTAGGCCCTCGTCGGTGGCAATAACTTGCTGAACCAGTCGGGGCAGGTCAAACAATTCATCGCGCAGGGCGGCATATTGCTGTTTGCTCAAATGCTGTGTAAGCAGACCAAAGTGCATGGAAAGGGCATACATACACAGAAGTTGAGTGGTATAGGCTTTGGTGGATGCCACTGCAATTTCGGGCCCTGCCCAGGTATAGATGACATCATGGGCAGCGCGTGCTATGGAGCTGCCTTGCACATTGGTAACAGCCAAAACACGTGCGCTCTGTGCCTTGGCAAGTTCCAAGGCGGCCAGACTGTCTGCGGTTTCGCCTGATTGGCTGATGACAATACACAACGTGCATTTGTCCACCAAGGGATTGCGGTAGCGAAACTCGGAGGCAATGTCGCATTCCACAGGAATGCGGGCATATTTTTCAATGAGGTATTTGCCGACCAAGCCCGCATGGTAGGCTGTGCCGCATGCGACGATGTAGACCTTTTGAAAACGGTCCAAATCTTCTTTTGTGATTTTCACATCATCCAACACCACATAATCTTTTTCCTCGAAAATACGAGAAAGCATTGTTTTGCGAATGCTCTCGGGTTGTTCGTGAATTTCTTTGAGCATAAAATGCTCATATCCGCCTTTTTCGGCATCTTGCGCATCCCAGTTTACTTTGAAAATATCGGGCTGTTTTTCCAGGTCGTTTTCGTCTAATATCGTGACATTGTCTTGGGTGCAAATGACAATTTCGTCATTTTCCATTAAGTATACATTCCGCGTATAGTTTAGAATAGCGGGTATGTCGGAGGCAAGAAAATTTTCGCTTTCTCCCAGCCCCACAATCAGCGGACTGTTTTTGCGCACGCCCACGATTTTGTCCGGCTCTTTTTCGCAAAGAATTGCCAGCGCATAGGATCCTTTGATGATTTTGAGCATTTTGCGCACGGCAACAACAAGGTTGCCTTCGTAGAGCTTGTCCAAAAGATGGGCAAGCACCTCGCTGTCGGTTTGAGAGGTGAAACGATAGCCCTCTTTCATAAGCATTTCTCTTAATTCCAAATAATTTTCAATGATGCCGTTGTGCACCACGGCAATGGTTGCGTGATGATTGGCATGAGGGTGAGAATTGGCATCAGAGGGCTCGCCATGGGTTGCCCATCTGGTGTGACCGATGCCCACGGTTGCCTCGATGGGGCTATTTGCAATGTCTTGTGTCAGGGTTTGCAGCCTGCCTTTAAACTTTCGTACGGTGATACTGCCTTGATGATACACGGCAAGTCCTGCGGAGTCATAGCCGCGATATTCCAGCTTGCTAAGACCGTGCAGCAAAACATCCGTGCTCTGTCTGTAACCTATATATCCAACGATTCCACACATGTTATTATCTCCTAAAATAAAAAATTCCGCGCAATTATCGCGGAAATGATATAAAGCATTGTCAATATAACAATCCAATCCACGACAACCAGTCAGATTTTGTCCTTGCAATCACTCGCAAGTTTTGTTTCTGCCTGTATAGACTTTGTCTGAAGCCTTTGGAGCACCCGCCGAATTTTTCGATAACTCCAATCCTCGTCAACTCAAAACCGCTGAGTCCCGGCGCTATAATCAAAATCGATTATTTATTGCTATGTTGTTGTAAAAATAAGCTGTCTATCCCTCCTTTTTTTGAATTCGCTACATTATACCATAAATGATACTCAATTCAAGCGCATAAAGTTGTATGCCGGTAAAAAAAATACCACGTTGAAACGAGACAAAATATTTGTGGTACAATGAAACAAAAACAGAATCACCGGAGAGAAAAATGACGGACTTGGTGCATAAAGCGCATGATTTTGAGCCGATTTATGATGCTGACAGCCGTGTGCTGATTTTAGGAAGCATGCCTTCGGTGGCATCGGCAAAGCGGGGGTTTTATTACGGGCATCCACGTAATGTGTTTTGGGACGTGCTTGCAGAGGTTTTTTGCGTCACGTTGCCGCAGACCAAGGAAGAAAAAATCGCTTTTTTAAAAAAGCATCGCATTGCGCTGTGGGACGTGCTTGCATCTTGTGAAATCAAAGGCTCTGCAGACAGCAGTATTAAAAAACCTGTGGCAAACGACCTGATGCCGATTTTGAAGGCGACGAAAACAGAGGCGATTTTTACCACAGGTCAAACAGCGAGTCGGCTTTATAAAAAACTGTGTTTTCCCGTAACGAAAATGCAAAATATTGCTCTTCCCTCCACCAGCCCCGCCAACATCGCCAATTATCGCTATGAAGAGTTGGTGCGCCATTATCGCATCATCAAAGAGGTGTTGGGCTGAAGATGTGTTTTACAGCAGGGAGAAATTGTGATAAAATGCGTGTGGTAAAAAGAAAGGAAGTGGAAAATATGGTTGTAATAACAATGGAAAACGGAAAAGAAATCAAGATAAAACTTTACGAAGAACAAGCGCCGATAACGACAGCGAACTTTATTAAACTCGTGCAGGAAAAGTTTTATGACGGACTGATATTTCATCGGGTTATCAAAGGCTTTATGATTCAAGGCGGTTGCCCCGAAGGAAGAGGAACGGGAGGACCCGGTTACCACATCAAAGGTGAATTTGCGGCCAACGGCGTAGACAATCCCATCAAGCACACGCGAGGTGTTTTATCGATGGCGCGTGCGCAGCATCCCGATTCGGCGGGGAGCCAGTTTTTTATCATGCACCAAAACTCACCGCACCTAGACGGACAATATGCAGCATTCGGTGAAGTGGTGGAGGGTATGGATGTGGTGGACGAGATTGCGGAGACCAAAGTGGATTATTCCGACAAGCCGCTTACCCCGCAAGTGATGAAAACAGTCACGATCACAGACGACGAAGCATAATACGATATCAAAATAAATCAGACACACCCTTTTGATAAAAACGGAAGGGTGTTTTTGAATGGAGAAGATGGCAAAAATGCGAGGGCATGCCGGATGATATTTCAGTTGAAGCGGTGTTTTTCTCGCTGCTGTTTTATGGTATAATGTTATATTACGAAAAGTGCTGAAAAGGAAGGACGCAATGAGCAAATTATTATCGTCGCTCAACGAGCAACAAGCCTATGCCGTAAAAAACACGGAAGGACCCATGCTGATTTTGGCAGGTGCGGGGAGCGGAAAAACGCGCACCATCATTCACAAAATCGCTTATATTTTAGAACAGAACAAGGCACAGCCCGATGAAATTTTGGCGCTGACCTTTACCAATAAAGCTGCCCAAGAGATGAAAAACAGAATTGCGGGCATGGGAATTTATAATGCCGAATCTGTTTGGATGTCTACATTTCACTCCTTGGGTGCGCGTATTTTGAGACGCCATGCCGCCTTGATCGGCTATACGTCGGACTTTGTCATCTATGATGAAGACGACAAGAAAAAATTGATTAAAGAATCGATAAAACAATTGGACGGTCCGTTGCCGGATTTGAATTATGAAAAATATATTTCTCGTGCAAAGGAAAACAGAACCCATCCCGAAGAGTACGAACAGGCCATGGAGGGGCAAAACAATTACGCACGCCAAATTGCCCAAGTCTATGCACTTTATGAAAAAAGGTTGAAAGAGTGCAACGCCATGGACTTTCAGGATTTGTTGTCCAACATGGTACTGCTCTTTGAGACGCAACCAGCGGTGTTGGACTATTATCAGAAAAAATTTAAATATATTTTAATCGACGAATATCAAGATACAAACTATGTGCAATATCTTTTAACGGCACTGCTTGCCAAAGGTCACCAAAATCTGTGTGTGTGCGGAGATGACGACCAAAGCATTTATGCCTTTCGCGGTGCGGATATACGAAATATTTTAGAATTCGAAAAAGATTTTCCTGCCGCGTCAATCATTAAACTTGAGCAAAACTATCGCAGCAGCGGTAGCATTATTCAAGCATCCAATGCCGTCATTGCCAACAACATGCAACGAAAAGGCAAGAGGTTGTTTACGAAAAATGAAAAGGGTGAGCCCATCACCTTTCGTCATTGCTATGACGGACGGGAAGAGGCAAGGTATGTGGCAAGCGAAATTTTAAAACAAAATGTCAAAGGCGTGGGCTATGATGAGATGGCGGTTCTCTACAGAACCAATGCCCAAAGCCGTATATTTGAAGAAATGTTTCTTTCAAACGGCATTGCTTATCAGTTAATCGGCGGCTTAAAATTTTATGACCGCGAAGAAGTCAAAGATATTTTGGCCTACTTACGTTTAGGCGTAAATGACCAGGACGATATCAGCTTTATGCGGGTATACAATGTGCCCCGAAGAGGATTGGGCACCGGTGCGCTGCAAAAAATACGTGAATTTGCGGAGTTCAAATCCTGCAGCCTGATGCAGGCGGCAAGCTACTACAACGAAATTCCCACGCTTTCGGCAAAGGCAAAAGCAGGTTTGGGCGCATTTTATGGTGTTGTTCAGGGAATTAGCAAGCGCATTGAAGAAAAGGAAAGCATTGGCGTTATTACGAAATACATCATTGACGAAATAGGATATTTTGAATATTTGGCTTCTAAGCCTGATACTTCCGAACAAAAAACGGAGAACGTCAATGAGTTGATTTCGTCGATGTATGAATTTGAGCAAAACAGTGAAGAGACAGGTGTGGCGGCATACTTGCAGCATGTGTCACTGATTTCGGCGCTGGATGAAAGCGGCAATAGTCAGCAACGTGTGAGCCTTATGACGGTGCATAATGCAAAGGGGCTGGAGTTTCACACGGTGTTTTTGGCGGGTATGGAGGAAGGGCTGTTTCCTCATGTGGGCTCACTGATGGAAAACAACAACGAAGAAGAACGCCGCCTATGCTATGTGGGCATGACGCGTGCCAAACAGGTGCTGTATATGACGGCTGCAAGAGAAAGGCTGATCAGAGGGCGATTTGAGCGATTTCCCATCTCGCGCTTTGTCTTTGAAGCAGACAGAGACTGTTTGGATGAAGTGGGGCAAAAAACACTTTATGCCATTGAACGCGGACAAAAACAATTTGAAATCGAACACGATTTTGCCGATAGAGAATTTTTTTCGCCCCAAAGACCAAGCGGGCAAACTCGGCAGCCACAGAGCAAAATGGCGCAGAAGGCAACACAACTGCAAAAAAAATCGGGCAGTGAGTTGAGTGATGTGCAAGCGGGAGACAAAATCAAGCATGAACAGTTTGGTGTGGGTACAATTATCTCCGTCAAAGGTGAAGGAGAAGGCCAAATGCTGCAAGTTGCCTTTGTGCAAATGGGGATTAAAAATCTTTTGACGCAATATGCGCCGATAACGAAAGTATAACCTGGGAGAACATGATGGAAGATTCAGCGGCTAAGAGACAAATTTTAAAGCTGAGAGAAGAGTTGCGCTATCACAATGATCAATATTATTTGTATGATGATCCGCAAATCAGTGACGGCGAATATGACAGATTAATGCGTCTGCTGACGGATTTGGAAAATGAATACAATGATCACGATCCCTCCTCGCCCAGCGTAACGGTGGGGGGCGGCGTGCTGGAAGGGTTTGAAAAAGTCAGACATCAAACAATTCAGCTGAGTTTGGCCAATGCATTTAATGATGGGGAATTGCGAGATTTTGACAACCGTATTCAAAAGGTGTCATCGCACTATGTTTATGATGCCGAGTACAAATTTGACGGACTTTCCGTGATTTTGCATTATCAAAACGGGCGACTTTTGCAGGGCGCCACAAGGGGAGACGGACAAATTGGCGAAGATATCACGCAAAACATTAAAACCATCCGTTCGCTGCCGAAAAAAATTGACTTTGAAGGCAATTTAATCTTGCGCGGAGAAGTGATTATCAAAAAAGACGATTTTTTGCGTTTGAATGCCGTGCGAAGAGAGCAAAACCTTATGCTGTTTGCCAATCCGCGCAATGCCGCGGCGGGCTCTTTGCGCCAGCTGAATGTGGCTGTTACCAAAGAGCGACCCTTGGATATTTTTATTTTTAACGTTGATGAGGCAGAAGGCAAAGAATTTACAAGTCACAGAGAAATGCTTTTGTTTGTTCAAAGTTTACATTTTCCTGTCAGCGATATTAAAACCATGAAAAATATTGAAGAAGTAATCGCCTATTGTCATGCCACAGAGCAAAAGCGAGAAGAGCTGAGCTATGAAATAGACGGACTCGTCTTTAAAATAGACGACTTAGCGCTGCGGGCAAAATTGGGAAGCACGACAAAAAATCCGCGTTGGGCAATTGCTTATAAATTTCCTGCAGAGGAAAAAGAAACCAAATTGATCGACGTTCAAATACAGGTGGGCAGAACCGGAGTGCTTACGCCGGTTGCCAATTTGGAGCCTGTTCAAATCAGCGGCTCTTTGGTGAGCCGCGCCACCCTTCATAACGAAGACTTTATTCGCGAAAAAGATATTCGCATCGGCGATAGCGTCATTGTGCGCAAGGCGGGGGAGATTATTCCCGAAATTGTGCGGGTGGATTTGAGCAAGCGACCGCAGCATACGCAGCCGTTTATCTTTCCCGATACCTGCCCGCAATGCGGCTATGCGGTGAAAAGAGAACAAAGCCAATCGGCGGTAAAATGCACAAACATTGCCTGTCCCGCCGCGGTGTTGAGGCGAATAATACATTTTTGCAGCCGCGATGCCATGAACATTGAAGGTATGGGGCCGGCGGTGTGCGCCGCGCTGTACAATGTGGGGTTGATACAGGAAGTTTCGGATATCTTTTTTCTTAAAGAAAAAAGACAAGAGATTGCAAAATTGGAAAAAATGGGAGAAAAATCCACGGACAATCTTTTGGCATCGATTGAGAATGCAAAGAAAAACGACCTAAACAAATTGATTTTTGCCCTGGGCATTCCCTTGATTGGTCAGCGGGCGGCAAAATTGTTGGCAGAGCAGTTTCGAACCATGTCGGCTTTGATGGCGGCAGAGGCAGAAGAAATTTCTTCCATTTATGAAATGGGCGAAAAAATGGCGGAGGAAGTGGTGAAATATTTTCAAGAAGAAACACACCGCCGCATGATTGCCTCTCTTGAGGCAAGCGGTGTGAACATGTCAAGCCTTGCGGCAAAGAAGTCAGACAGCAATCTGCTAAGCGGAAAAATTTTTGTTGTCACAGGCACATTAAAAAACTATACACGCAACGAAATAAAAGATATAATAGAGTCTCATGGTGCCAAAGTAAGCGGCAGTGTTTCTGCGCGGACAAACTATGTGTTGGCCGGAGAAGAGCCCGGAAGTAAATACGAAAAAGCGACCCGATTGGGCGTTGCCATAATAGACGAAGAAGAATTTGATGAAATGTTGAAAGGATCAACCAGCGATGCAAATCAGTAGTGACGATGTAAAGCGCTTAGCCGAATTGAGCCGACTGGCTTTTAACGAAGAAGAAATAGCGCAAATGCAGGAAAATTTGGTCGATATGATTCAGTATGCCGACCGTGTCAATGCCACTGCCTGCGACATGCAGGCCAAAGAACACATATTGCCTTTGCATAATGTTTTCAGAGAAGATGTTGTGCAAGAGAGTCTTTCCAATGACGAGGCGCTGAAAAACGCCCCCGAAAGCGAAGAGATGTATTTTAAAGTCCCGCAAGTCATGGAGGATGAATAAAATGAGACTTTGTGATATGCCGTTGTACCAACTCAGTGCCATGCTGGACGAAAAAAGCATCAGCGCAAAGGAAATTGCACAGGATGTGATGAAGCGAATCGGAGAAGCAAATGCCACTGTGGGAGGCTACATTACAATCCTGGATGAAAAAGAAATTATGGAAAGTGCGCAAAAGACCGATGAGCGCATTGCCGCAGGTGCAAGAAGAAGCAAGATAGACGGAATACCCTATGCGCTCAAAGACAACATGTGCACGAAGGGGATTCGAACAACATGCTCTTCAAAATTGCTTGAAAATTTTGTGCCTGTCTATAACGCCACGGTATATGAACACTTAATCAATGCCGGCGGAGTGCTTGTGGGCAAGGCGGACATGGATGAATTTGCCATGGGTTCGGCAAACGAAAACTCAGCGCTCAGTTTTACAAGAAATCCCTGGGATACCAAAAAAGTGGCCGGCGGCTCCTCGGGCGGCAGCAGTGCCACCGTGGCAAGCGGACAAGCTGTTTTTTCGCTGGGTTCAGACACAGGCGGCTCCATCAGACTTCCTGCGAGCTTTTGCGGCATTACGGGATTTAAGCCCACGTATTCTGCCGTGCCGCGTTATGGCGTGATTGCCTTTGCTTCGTCGCTGGACCAGGTGGGTCCGCTGACAAAGGATATAAGAGATACAGCCATTGTGTTGGATGAGATTGTCAAGTATGACGACAAAGACAGCACATCGGCAAAAATAGCGACCAATTATGCGCAAAACTTAAACAATAATATCAAGGGCATGCGCATCGGCGTCGATGCATCGCTGGTGGAAGCCACGGACGAAGACACGAAAGCAGCGGTTTTGACGGCAATAGAAAAGTTTAAGGAGATGGGCTGCAAAATTGTGGACCTTTCCTTTAATCATAACGAAATTATGGTTGCGGCCTATTATATTATCAGTTCTGCGGAGGCCAGCAGCAACTTGGCGCGTTTTGACGGTATGACTTATGGCGTTCGAAGAGAGGGTGAGAATGTCATTGACACCTACGTCAACACGAGGAGCTGGGGCTTTGGTCCTGAAGTCAAGCGACGCATTATGATGGGCACCTTTGTGCTCAGCAGCGGATATTATGACGCTTATTATAAAAAAGCGCTGCAAGACCGCACATTGATTAAACATAATTTTGATGCAGCCTTTGAGCTTTGCGATTGCGTGTTGTCGCCCACGACGATTTTTACGGCCTATGATGCGGGTAAAAAACTGGAGCATCCCACCGATGCCTACATGTCGGACGTCTTTACACCGATGGCCAACATTGCGGGGCTGCCGGCGGCAAGCATCCCCTGCGGGTTTGCAAAAAACGGAATGCCCATCGGGCTTCAGCTGATTGGCAACAGCTATCAAGAGCAAACGCTGCTCAACATGGCTTATGCTTACCAGCAAGAAACAGACTTTCATCTGCAAAGACCAAAGATGACAGGGGAGGGCGAAAAAGATGAAGTATGAAGTGGTAATCGGTCTTGAGATTCATGCGGAACTATCCACGCAAAGCAAGGTGTTTTGCGGTTGTTCAACAGCGTTTGGCGCAGAGCCCAATACCAATGTGTGCCCTGTGTGTTTGGGCATGCCCGGCGCGCTTCCCGTGTTGAATAAAAAAGCGGTGGAATATATTGTGCGCGCAGGTCTGGCGCTCAATTGCGAAATTGCCAACTATTCTAAAATGGACCGAAAAAATTATTTTTATCCCGACCTGCCCAAAGCTTATCAAATATCGCAATTCGATTTGCCTTTTTGCAAAGGCGGGTATTTGAACATACAAGCAGACGGCAAAGAGCACACAGTGGGCATTACACGCATTCATTTAGAAGAAGATGCGGGAAAATTGGTGCACACGCCCGGCGGCACACTGGTTGATTACAACAGAAGCAGCATGCCTTTGATTGAAATTGTCTCTGAACCCGACATGCGCAGCGCAAAACAGGCGGTGGAGTATGCCAAAGCCATTCGCAATATTTTGCTTTTTGCAAAAGTATCCAATTGTAAAATGCAGGAAGGCGCACTGCGCTTTGATGCCAATGTATCGGTGCGCCCCTTTGGCAGTAAAAGTTATGGCACTCGAACAGAAATCAAAAACCTTAGTTCATTTAAAATGCTGCAAAAGGCCATTGATTATGAATATCAGCGACAGGTGAGCATGATTGAAAAGGGAGAAAAGATTCGTCAGCAAACCTTGAGATGGAACGAAAGCAGCAATCGCATCATTGCGCTGCGCAGCAAAGAAGATGCACATGATTATCGCTATTTTCCCGATCCCGATTTGCTGCCGGTGATTTTGAGCGATGCGTTTATAGAAGATGTAAGAAGCAAAATGCCGCAAATGCCGGAAGAAAAGAAAAAAATGTATATTGAGCAGTTTCAGCTCAGCGAATATGATGCTGAGGTGCTTACGGCAAATTCGGAACTGTGCGCCTTTTATGAAGAAGTGCTGCAAGATTATAATGAACCGAAAATTGCGGCCAACTGGGTCAACGTGGAATTGATGGCGCTGCTCAATCAAAGCGACATGTTAGTCGAAGAATTGCCTTTTGCTGCCTGTGATATGGCACAACTGCTACAAAACATTCAAAGCGGAAAAATCAGCGGCAAAATGGGCAAGGGCGTTTTGGCGGATATGTTTGAAACGGGAAAAAGTCCGGAAGAAATTATTTCAGCCAAGGGATTGAGTCAGATCAGCGACACGGCGGAATTGGAAAAAATTGCAGACGAAGTATTGGCAAATAACCCTGCCAGTGTAGCGGACTATCGTGCGGGCAAAGAAAAAGCCATCGGATTTTTGGTGGGGCAAGTGATGAAGGCGACCAAAGGAGCGGCCAACCCCCAAAGCGTAAACGAAATTTTGCGCACGAAATTGAACGAATAAACCTAAACGTGAGGTGGGCATGAAAAAAAAATATTTCAGCATTGCGACAATAATGCTCATTTGCATCATGTTGTTTGCTTCTTGCGGAGGACAGATTTCTTTGGCAGAAGAGCAGGTGCTGCGCACTGCAGTGGCAACAGACCCAAAGACGATTGATCCGCAAAGGGCGGAAAACGAGACCGCTTTTTTGGTTATCAGCAATGTAATGGAGGGTCTTGTACGCATCAATCATCAAGGCGAGGTGGAGCCTGCGCTAGCTCAGTCTTGGACGGTGAGTGAGGATGGGCTTGTCTATACCTTTGTTTTGCGCGATGCGTTGTGGTCAGATGCAACACCCATTGTGGCGGCAGATATTGAACATTCCATGAAACGTGCGCTGGACTCCTCATTTTTTTCGAAATATGCTTACCAGATGTTTATCATCAAAAATGCCTATGAGGCAAAATATAAAATGGATCGCGCAGGCAATGCCTCAAGTGTGTCGTCTGCGGATATCGGCATTCATGCAGTGGACGATAAAACATTGCAAATTACACTCAATGAGCCTGCAGCATATTTTCCGAAGTTGCTGGCAAATCCCGTGTTTATTCCGTCGCAAAAAAATGCAACGGTTTTGGGCGGTGCCTCCTATGGAAACAGCTTAGCAAACTACGTGTTTTCGGGGCCTTATGTTATTACGGAATGGGCAAGTGAGGCGAGGATTTCTTTAGAAAAAAACCCGTCCTACTGGGATGCGGACAAGGTGCATCTGACACATATTACCATCGATATTGACAAGCAAACGAGCAACAGCGTCGGACAATTTCAGCAGGGAATCTACGATGTAATCCAAATTCCACAGTCTTTTGTCTCGCAATTTACCGACAAAAAAGAATATCGACAAGTTCCCGATACCACCACGTGGTTTTTGCAATTTAACTGCAAAAACCCGTATTTTGCAAATGTAAAAATACGCCAGGCCTTTGCATTGGCTGTTGACAAAGAGGCGTTCATTAACCAGGTGCGCAAAGGATTGGGTATAGAAGCCCATTCACTGAGTCATCCGTTGATGATAATAGAAGAAAACGCCTCGCTGGAAGATGAAAAGAAAGAATTGGTGCCGCTTGCTTTTAATAAAGAAGAAGCCAATCGATTGTTGGACGAAGGTCTTGCCGAAATAGGTGCCGGCCGCGAGCAGCTGGTGGAAAATGTTCAGTTTTTGGGTGGAGAAGGAGAAATGTGGCAAAGTATATCGGCTTATTTTGTTCAGCAGGTTTCAGATGTATTTGCATTGACGTTGACGGTGACGCCTGCAAACGATATTCAGCGCTATAACCTGTTAAAGGGCGGTCAATATGCATTGACTTATTCGGGGATTGAAAGCGATTTTTATGACCCTGCCAGCAGTCTTGAAATATTGCAAAGTGCCAACAGCAATAACTTTTCCTATTTTGTAAATGAGGTCTATGATGCGGCCATCGCAAAAATAAAAACACAGCAGGCGGAGCGAAAGACAGCTGTAATGGAAGCGGAGAAAATTTTGGCAAGCGAAGTGCCGCTCTATCCCATTTGCTATTCTGTCTACACCTATGCGGTGCAACAAGATGTAAAAAACCTATCGGCAATGCCCACACCGTCGCGTTTTGATTGGAAATATACGTATATCGAAAAGACGAAATAAAGGCGAGGAATAAAACATTTCAAAGGGCGACTGTATTGGCAAGATAAGAAAATATGTTACCCGAGCTAATATGAAAGCGCAGTGGATAAGCAATAGTTTTGCTGCAGAAAGCGGGGGCACAATGGCATACAGTGAGCTTATTAAAAGTTTTGGGCGGATTCGTGAATATATGCGCGAATTTTTTGTGTACGGATTTAAAAGTCGTGAAGAATATACAAACAAAAGTGCGCGCAGTTACGACAATGAACGCAGGCGCATCGAGAGCTGGTTGGGCGAATACATGCGTTTTTATCGCAATGAAAGCGGCAAGAATGTTTTTCTTTCCGTAAATAGTCGCGCGATACCTCAAAATCCTTTATATAGGGCCTTTAAGGCCAAGAGCTTTACGGACATAGATATCACCCTCCATTTTTATGTATTGGATATTTTGGCTCGTGGCGAAAAGCTGACATGTAATGAAATTATAGACAGATTAACTGATTGCCTTGTATGTTTTGAAGGCAATTTTGATTTTGATGAATCCACCGTGCGCAAAAAGCTTAAAGAATACACGAACCTTGGCCTGTTGAAAAGAGAAAAAAGCGGTAAGAGAATACTGTATTATAAAACCACCGATAATATTGAACTGCAGAAGTGGGAAGATGCTTTGGGTTTTTTTGCCGAAGTTGACCCCTTAGGGGTGGTTGGTTCTTATGTCCTTGATAAAACTCAACAAATGCCGACACATTTTTGTTTCAAACATAATTATATTTTGCATGCACTGGAAAGTGAAGTGTTTTATGCGTTGACGCAAATAATCGAAAACAAAAATTGTGCAGAGATAAAACTTTTCAGCTCCAGACGCGCTAAGACATCAGAGCTGAGGGTGCTTCCTCTGAAAATTTATGTGAGCGTACAAAACGGTCGATGCCATCTTTTATCTTATAACTATCTGTATAAATGCATTTCTTTTTTCCGATTAGACAGCATAAAAACCATAAAAACATTGACACACGAAAGCGATTTTGATTTCTACTTAGATCAAGCAAATCAATTTACAAAAAACGTATGGGGCGTGTCGGGTGCAACCAATCAGGCGCTTGAACACACTGAGTTATTGTTGCGCGTTGAAGATGGAGAAGAATATATTATGGCGCGACTGCTACGCGAAAAGCGCTGTGGAACAGTGGAAATGTTGGATAAAAACACCTGTCGTTTTTTTGCTGATGTATATGACGCCATGGAGATGTTGCCGTGGGTACGAACCTTTATCGGACGCGTGATAAAATTTGAATGCAGCAATGAAGCTGTGGTAAAAACATTTTATGACGACCTAAGTATGATGTATGCTCATTATGAAGAGGTAAGCAATGCTATTTCATGAAATTTACGGAAACTATTTTCATGCGGTTACAAAAATTATTTCTGAAGCGATACGGGGAGAACTTACCGAAAGGCGCATCCAAGAAATCGTCAATGAAACAGGGTTTGGAGAAAGCATTCTTAACATACCGCAAGCGCTCGCTGAAGGACAATGGCCTCTGCTTGACGAAAAATTCAATACGCCGATTCAAAACCACCCTGATATGTCGTTGACGATGTTGCAAAAAAGGTGGTTAAAAACGCTGTTATCCGATGCACGCATAGAACTGTTTAATCCGCCGCGTTGCGGCTTGGAAGATGTTGCGCCCCTTTATAATAAAGAAATTTTGGTATACTTTGATCGCTATGGGGATGGAGACCCCTATGGCGACAGCCATTATGTGAAAAACTTTCGCAGCATACTAAAAGCGTTGAGGCAAAGGCGAAAGTTATCGATTGAATACAGCACGCAATCAAAACAAGTTCATCGGTGGCGGTGTGTTCCATGCCGGCTGGAATATTCACCCAAGGACGACAAATTCAGATTGATAGCTGTTGTGCAGGGCAGGCTGCTTATGCTCAATGTTGCCAGGATGATATCTTGCACACTTTTGGGAGAATACTCAGCGGAAGAAAGCATTACCCCAAGGGCAAAGGACAAAGCACTGACGATTGAACTTATCGATAAACGCAACACATTGGAACGTGCCATGCTGCACTTTTCCGATTTGCAAAAAGAGACCCACAGACTCACGCATGAGCAATATCGCATCACACTTTATTATGACAAGGATGATGAAACAGAAATATTGATACGGGTTTTATCCTTTGGGCCGCTGATTAAGGTGGTTTCACCGCAAGCATTCATCAATAGAATTAAAGAAAGATTCAATAAACAGAGGAATTGCGAACTTTAAAAAAGAGTTCGCAACTTTTTTTCCGTGATAGAGGAATTTTGAATTGTTAGAATCGTATCACAAAGACGCTTACAGCAAATTCAATCTTACTATTAATGACGGCTACTCTTAAAGACAGGTGTTTTTTAAGAGGTAAAGAGGTCAAAGGCCCGGCCGCATATCGATGAACAGCGTCTTGTGAAAGGCACTTACAGCAACAATAATAGATACATGTTATCTCGGTCGACTGACGACCGGTACAGTGAGGATAGACATATCCTATCTAATGAGTGCCTTGTAAAAGAAGATTAAAAAGGAGAGGTATGACATGTTAAGCAATTTAAAAAATGAAGTAAATAAAGCCTATACGGAAAACGGAGCGGCTACACTTGCAACCACCGGCTCGGATTGTTTGGATTTTTTTGCCACTGTAGGTGCACTTCGTCATGCCTCGGAAGAAAGGATTATCAGCTGTTTTTATCGTGCTTATATTGAAAATGCAGATGTGGCAATGAAAACTCTCTTTTTTGCTCGCGATGTGCGACAAGGGTTGGGAGAAAGAAGAATTTTTCGCATTGCGATGAATTGGTTGGCAAACAGCAATGCAGAATCGGTGATAAAAAATATTCAAAACATAAATGAATATGGTCGCTTTGACGATTTGTTGACATTGGTGGATTCGGCATGCGAAAAAAATGTGATGGAATATATAAAACAAAAAATTTCATCAGATATGCAGGCCTTGGAAGGCAGCGGAGAAATTTCTTTGTTGGGTAAGTGGCTGCCTTCGATTAATGCCTCAAACAAACAAACCGTTCGCCAGGCAAAGCGGGTGGCACGGTATTTGGAGATGGATGACGCACAATACCGAAAGATGCTGAGCAGGCTACGCAAAGGCATCCAAATTATAGAAAATAATCTGCGCGAAAAAGATTATACCTTCGATTATGAAAAACAACCTTCAAAGGCAATGTTTAAATATCGCAAAGCGTTCATGCGCAACGATGGTGACAGGTATGGTGAATTTCTGAATAAAGTGTCAAAAGGGGAAGCAAAATTAAATACGGCAACATTGCTCCCTTATGAAATTATTGCGCCGTTTTTCGTGAAAAATATTGATGAACAAGAGCGACAAGCAATCAATATTACATGGGAGGCGCAGAAAGATTTTACCAATGGTGAAAATGCCTTGGCAGTGATTGACGGCTCGCAGTCTATGTATTATAACGGAAATCCCATGCCGGCAACAGTTGCTCTTTCTTTGGGGGTTTATTTTGCGGAAAGAAATAAAGGGGCATTTCATAACCATTTCATCACGTTTTCGCACAGACCGCAATTGATTCAGATTAAGGGCAGAGATATTTTTCATAAGATCGAATACTGCAAAAGTTTTGATGAAGTTGCCAATACAAATATTGAAAAGGTCTTTGAACTGGTTTTAAAAACTGCCGTACAAAACAAGGTGTCGCAAAAAGAGATGCCCTCGACATTGTATATTATTTCGGACATGGAGTTTGATCATTGCGCTGATGATGCTTCAATCAGCAACTTTGAGAATGCAAAAAACAGATTTGCGCGTTTTGGTTATCCATTGCCGAAAGTTGTTTTTTGGAATGTGGACAGTCGTAACAGACAGCAGCCCGTGACTCTGAACGAACAAGGTGTTGTGTTAGTAAGCGGATGCACGCCACGTATTTTTGAAATGGTGACAAAGGGTGAATTTTCTCCCTATCAGTATATGATGGATATTTTAAACAGTAAAAGGTATCAAAACATCACAGCATAGGCTTAAACGAGGCTTTGTGCGTGTCAAAATGTCGAATAAAGGCAGAGGGCTTATATTGCTAGGCGAAATGTGAAATAAAAAAAGTCCCGATGGGGACTTTTTTGTTTGTGTGGAGGATTATTCTGTTTCGTAGCCTTCGACTTTGGCATTGAAGCTGAATTCTTTGGTGGGAAAAGCACCGTCCAGGGCTTCTTGTCTGAATTCGTTGAGACCGTCAACCATTTCTTTGCGAATATTTCTGTAGACTTTTACAAACTTCGGTTTAAAATCGCCGTACATGCCAAGCAGGTCATGTGTCAATAAAACCTGGCAATCCACATAGGGGCCTGCGCCGATGCCCAAAATAGGCACATCCACAGCGGCTGTCATGGCCTTGGCAACGCCGGAAGGCACGCATTCGAGCACGATAGAAAACACGCCGGCTTCGGTGATGATTTTGGCGTCCTCAATGAGTTTTTGCGCACTTGCAGGAGTGCCGTCCTGTACCTTAAAACCGCCCAGTGAGGTGGCTGTTTGCGGTGTCAGACCCAAATGACCCATTACGGGGATACCGACATTGACAATGGCTGCAATGACTTCCGCCATTTCGATACCGCCTTCTAATTTCACGCAATCGCAGCCTGTTTCTTTGATGAGACGTGCAGCGTTTTCAATGGCTTGTTCTTTACTGACCTGATAGGAGCCGAAAGGCATATCACCGACTACAAAAGTATTGGGTGCGCCCTTTACCACAGCGCGTGTGTGGTGAACCATGTCGTCCATGGTAACCGGTGTGGTGGAAGAATATCCGAGCATAATCATACCCAGGCTGTCGCCGGATAAAATGACTTCGACGTCGCTTTCATTTACGATTGAGGCAGTGGTGTAGTCATAGGCAGTGGTATAAGCAAATTTTTTCCCTTCGGCCTTGTACTTTTTAAAATCTAAAACACTCATCTTTTGTTTCATTCTTTTACCTCCCATAGGTTCGTTTCTTTCATTATAGCACAATCTTGTTTTGAAAAAAGGACATTTCAATGAACCGTGAAAATCTTTTTTACGGGAAAATAATTCAGTATGTTATAATACTTTAAACGGTTACAATTTTCCGAAAAAAAATCAAGAAGGAGGTTGACATGGAACAACAAAAGAAAAAAATGGGTATTCCTGTTGCATTGGGTATCGGCAGTACGTGGTTTGCTTCTCACTGCGGTGCGGGCTTTGCATCGGGAACCCAGGAAGTCGCGTTCTTTTTATCGCGCGCATGGTTCAGCGCCTTTCTCCCATTTGTATCAATGGGAATTTTGGCAATTGCTTATTACATAACAATGGAACTTTCTCGCGAGTTCGGACTCTATAACTATAAGCTTTGGTCCGACAAAATCTATTCTCCTTATCAAAAGGTCTTTTCAATTATTTGGGAAATTGCGTATTTATCGGTTGGCTTTATTGCCACGAGCGCTTGTCTTGCCGCGGGGGGCGAATTGCTTTTGCAAAAATTGAATATCCCTTATTACATCGGTATCGTTATTGTTTTTGTCCTTGTAACCATTATTTGTATGTATGGTTCAAAAGCGGTGGTTGCAGCGTCAACGGCAATGTCAATCAGCTTGATCATCATGGTGGTCATTATCACCTTTATCGGCATTTCCGCAGGATGGGAAAATTCGAAACAAATCATTGCAGACAGAACGGTCTATACTTCTGTCGGTGATGCTTGGTGGCGTATGCTGGTTTATGCGGGATATCAGTGCACATTTATCGGCACACTGGTTGCTGTCAGTGAAAGCGTGAAAACAAAGGCGAATTCGCGTAACTCCGCCATTGTAGGCTGGCTTATCAACGCTCTCATGCTTACCCTTGTTTGCGTCATGCTCATGGGTTACATGCCTGCAGTGAGAAACGAAACACTGCCCACGCTGTATGTAGTGGACCAATTGGGTATTCCGTTGCTGCAAGTGCTGTATTCATTGATATTGTTCGTTGCTTTGATCAGCACCGCTGTGTGCTGCGTGTTTGGGCCGACACAAAAGTTTTCGATGCAGCTCAAATTCGGCACCGAGCGAAGCAGACCTGCGATTATCAGTATTATCTATATGATACTGGCTCTGGCGCTCTCAACAGTGGGCCTGTTGGCATTGGTACAAAAAGGATATTACTACGTTGGAATTGCGAACATTCCGTTCACAATTTTTGCGGCAATCTTTATCGGTGGATACAAACTGAAAAGAAAAAGAGAAGCAAACAAAAAAGCTGCATAATGTTAAAAAAACATATATGCACGCAAAAGAGGGCAGAATTTTTCTGCTCTCTTTTTAAATTCAGCAGCTTTTTATTCAAAAAAGTTGTATGATAGGGATGAGGTGATAAACATGGTTTATGAAGTGAGAATTTATCATATTGCTTTGGGTAAAAGAAAAGAATTGGAAGACAGATTTCAGCAAGTTACTTTTCCGCTATTTGAAAAACACGGGATTGACGTGTGCGACTACTGGCTGGATGAGACGGGAAAGACGCTCTGCTATGTTTGCCGATTTAGTGATGCGAAAGAGCGGGACGAAAGATGGGAACAATTCAAGACAGATCCAAAGTGGGTGGAGGCAAAAGCAAAATCGGAAGAAAAAGGCCCCTTGGTCGATAAGTTGGAATCTCATGTTTTGATGCGCCCGGATTATGTAAAACCTTGTTGGAAAGAATAATGCACCGCTGGACGGTGCATGTTTTGTTTTGAGGTGCTGTTTGAAGGTAAGTTAAAAACCTTTTCTGAGGTCGTCTAAAAGTTCTGTTTTGGACAATGTTTTTTCGTCTTTCATTTTGATGACTTTTGCCGGGTTGCCCGCTACTACGCTGTTGGCCTCCACGTCTTTTAAGACAATGGCACCTGCGGCAACAACGGCACCTGCGCCGATTTGCACGCCTTCAATCACCACGGCATTGGCACCGATGAGCACATCGTCGCCAATTTGCACGGGTTGCTGGCTGGGCGGCTCCAAAATACCTGCAAGTACCGCTCCTGCGCCGATGTGGCAGCGTTTGCCCACCTGTACACGAGCGCCAACCACACAGCCCATATCCAGCATGGTTTCCTCGCCGATAACAGCGCCGATATTGACCACGGCACCCATCATCACAACACAGCCTTTGCCGATAAGAGCGCCTTGGCGAATAAATGTGCCGGGCTCAATGCGCGCCTGCAGGGCGGTTGTGTCCAGCAGGGGAATGGCTGAGTTGCGTCTGTCGTATTCTAAACGATAGGAAGTAAGGCGGCTTTCGTTTTTTTCGATAAAGGACAGTGCGCTGTCTGATTCCGCAAAGATAACGCAAGAGTTACACGGCCCGTAATATTCATAGCCTTCCAGATCCGCTTCGGTGAAGTCGCCTGAGATATAAAGCTTTGTCGGGGTAGTTTTTTTTGCGTCCTTAATGTATTGTGCAATTTGGTAGGGGTCGGTAAAATCATATTTTTTTTCGTTGTTCATTCATTCTACTCCTGTTATTCTATTAACCGCTATTATCCGTTGATAATGCTGTTCATGTCATAAAAACCGTTGGGTTTGTCCGCGATAAAGCGGGCAGCTTTTACGGCACCGGCAGCAAAAACTTTTTTTGAAAGAGCCGTGTGCTTGATTTCGAGGATTTCGTCTTGTCCCGCAAAAATTACCGTGTGTTCGCCGGGGATGGTGCCGCCGCGAAATAGAACTTGATGTTCCCCGATGATGGTGCCGCCGCGAATGGCATGGATGGTAATTTCTTGTTCTTGGCGTTTGGTGCTTTTGCCGTAGCGTCCGTATAAAAACTCCACGGGGCGCTTGATGCTGTTTTTGATGGCGTTGGCAATCATCAATGCCGTGCCGCTGGGGGCATCCGCTTTTTTGTTGTGGTGGGCTTCGACGATTTCGATATCAAACCCGTCAATGTTTTGCACGGCCTTTTGCAGCAAGCTAACCATTAAATTAACCCCATAAGACATGTTGGCGGTATGAAAGACACTAAAGTCTGCACTCATCTCTTTGAGTTTGTCGACACAACTTGCTTCAAGGCCTGTGGTGGCTACGAGCAGAGGTTTGCGGCATCTTTTCGCAAAATCCGCCAGTTGGTCAAAAAGACTGAAGTGTGAAAAATCCACAATTACATCAAAACTGTCTGCATCCACATCGTCAAAATTGTTGTAGACGGGATAGTCGCAGGTATAGTCTGTAATGGGGGAGTATCCGCCTGAAATTTCGATGTCTTCCAAAGGTTTTACAAAATCGGTAATCGTGCGACCCATGGCGCCATCGCAGCCAACCATGAATATTCTAATCATTTTATTCACCCGCTTATCTGTGTGTTAAGGTGTAGCCAAAGGCTTCCAGTGCCAAGGCAAGTTTTTCTCTTTTTTCTCCGGAAAGCTCCACAAGAGGAAGACGCAACGGACCCACATCAAAACCCGTCATGTTCATGGCGGTTTTCAGCGGAATGGGATTGGCATCCATAAACACGGGGTGATGCAGTTTGTTGAGCCTGAATTGCAGCTCTTGGGCTTTTTTGACATTGCCGTTTAAAAATTCAATAACGATATCGTGATTGAGTTCCGGCGCCATATTGGCCGTTGTCGAAATCACGCCTTTGCCGCCCAGGGCGGTGATGGCGAGAATTTGGTCGTCGTTGCCCGAATACACATCGATTCTGTCGCTGCACAAGTCGATGACATCGCAAATTTGGCTGATGTCGCCGCTGGCTTCTTTAACGGCGGCAACATTTTTGATATCTGCGAGTTTGCTGAGCAGCTGCGCGGAAATATTTTTGCCCGTTCGAGAAGGAACGTTATAGATGATGATGGGCAGCTCTACGGCGTCCGAAATCGCCTGATAATGCGCAATAAGACCGTCATCACTGGATTTGTTGTAATAGGGATTGGCAATCAACAAGCCGTCTGCGCCAAGCTCTGCTGCCATTTTGGCTCTGCGTATGACTGTTTTTGTGCAATTTGTGCCTACGCCGCAAATAACGGGAAGGCGACCGTTGATGTAGTTGATACCGTGTTGGAAAAGCACATAGAGTTCTTCTTCGTCAATGGTGGGTGCCTCACCTGTGGTGCCGGCCAAAACAATTGCATCTGTTTTGCCGTTGATTTGAAAGTCGATCAATTCTTCAAGTTTTTTTAAATTGATTCCTTCTTCGTTAAATGGCGTAACCAATGCTACTGCCGAACCTATAAATATACTCATATCCATATCCTCCTTCTTTGGCCGACGTATGGCGGCAATCGTTTTTATTTTTTTATTGAAAAATATTAAATATATTTATCCTGAATTAATCTTTCTGCAATTTGCACGGCGTTGGTGGCCGCGCCTTTGCGGATGTTGTCTGCCACAACCCACATGTTCAGGCCGTTTTCGCAGCTGAAGTCGCGTCGAATTCTGCCCACAAACACTTCGTTTTTGTCTTCTGCCTGCAGCGGTGTGGGATAGAGGTTGTTTTGGGGATCGTCCAGCACAACAATTCCCGGACTGCCGGCAAGCAGTGCCCTAAGCTCATCAAGATCAAAGGGTTTTGCCGTTTCAAGGTTGATGCTTTCGCTGTGTCCGTAGTAGACGGGAACGCGCACGGTGGTGGCTGTGATGGCAATATTATAATCATTGAGAATTTTATGTGTCTCGTTAATCATTTTCATTTCTTCTTTGGTGTAGCCGTTTTCCAAAAAGCTGTCGATATGGGGAAGACAGTTAAAGGCAATCGGGTGTGGATAAAAGCGATTGACTTCGCCTTGGACGCCGTTTTCCAAATCCTGATAGCCCTTGAGTCCCGAGCCCGATACGGCTTGATAGGTGGAATAAATGATGCGTTTGATTTGGTAGGCATCATGAATGGGCTTTAATGCCACCACGGCTTGTATCGTGGAACAGTTGGGATTGGCAATGATGTTTTGATGCCATTTTAAATCGCCGCTGTTGACTTCAGGCACAATAAGCGGTACGTTATCTTCCATACGAAAAGCACTGGAATTGTCAACGACAATGACACCGTTTCTTGCAGCGACAGGGGCGTAGCGCAAAGAGGTGTCTCCGCCGGCTGAAAACAGAGCGATATCAATATCTTTATTAAAAGAATCGTCATTTAATTCTTCCAACAAATATTTTTTGCCTCTGAATGTTACGGGTTTTCCTGCTGAGCGGGCAGAAGACATGGGATAAAAATTATTGATTGGAAAGTTTCTTTCTTCCAGCACCTGCAGCATTTTTTGCCCCACCATTCCCGAGGCGCCTACCATAGCGATGTTATAAGTTTTCATTTCATTTCCCCCCTAAAATAGAATGAGCCGGCTGTGCCGGCTGTAAAAATAATATCAGGATATTTTTACAGATAGCACTCCATCGCTTCAGATGACAGTTTTATGGATATTTTCCATAATCCCAACAATAGTATGACACAGCTCATATATTGCTTCGGCAAAACTTCCTTTCTACTGCCGTCTAGTGCTGCTGTAAGCATCCGACAGGGTACTGATAAGCTTTGCGCCTCTATCAAGTGTTCTATTTAGATTTTCATCCATTATAACAGCATAATAAAAAAAGTCAAAGAGTTTTTTCGCTTTTTTCCTTTTCATACACGTTGTGTGGTATGATGGAGAAAATATATAAGGAGCCCAGGTAGTGTGATGTTAAAAGAAATCATTGAAATCAGGCGTGCGCTGCATAAAATTCCCGAAGAAGGAAATAAAGAATACAAAACCCGTGATTATATTATAAAAAAATTAACGGAATACGGAATCGACTATGAAGTGTTGCATGATACGGCCGTTATAGCCCATATTGATGTGCAACAAAACCGTGCGGTGGCCTATCGCGCCGATATGGACGGACTTTGTGTAAGTGAGTGCAATGACATAGACTATAAAAGTGTCCATGCAGGGATGATGCATGCTTGCGGGCATGATGGACACATGGCGAGCGTGCTGGCGGCGGCAAAGGTCATGAATGAAAATAGAGAGAAATTGACTGAAAATATTCTGTTTATTTTTCAGCCTGCCGAAGAAGGACCCGGTGGTGCAGAGCCCCTTGTGCAGGCGGGGATATTGGAAAAATATCGCGTGAGTCGAATTTATGGCACGCATTTGTATCCATTGTTGCAAGAAGGTGCTATCGGAGTGCGCAGCGGCTATATCATGGCGCAAACAGGGGAATTTTATATTACTGTAGAGGGAAAAAGCGCCCATGCGGCAGAACCGCATTTGGGGACAGATACCATTTTGTCTTCTGCTTTGCTGGTCAGTGCCGTAGACGAAATAAAGCATCAGCTCAAAGAAGAAAACATCACGGCGGTAATAAGCATCGGCACTTTTCACGGAGGGGAGCGGGTGAATGTAATCGCAGAAAAAACGCTGCTGTCAGGCACCATGCGCACCTATGACAGCGCTGTGCGCACGAAAATAAAAAGCATGATAGATGCCAAAGCAAAACAAATTGACGAAAAATATCGAACAAAGACAACCATTCAATACACGGATATGTACCCTGCGGTCAGCAACGACGAGGCGTTGTACGAAGACTTTATAAAAAAGGTGCCGGAGGCCATGGCGGTTGAGGCCAGCATGTTGGCTGAAGATTTTTCGGCTTATCAGCAGCGAGTGCCCGGGATATTTTTCTTTACCGGCACGTATAATGAAGAAAGAGGATATGTCTATCCTCTTCACTCGAATCGATTTAATTTTGATGAGAAAATCCTGCTCAAAGTCGCCGATATCTATTTGCGCCTGGCAGGTCTTGACGGTTTTGACAAAACCGAAGAAAATATATAAAAATACATTTTCAGGATTCGTTTTCCATCATATGCGTAATACCCGCCACATCATCAACAGGCAAGGCAAAGATAAGGCCCTTGCCTTCTTTGTACAGTTCGGCATGTTCTGTAACGGCATGCATAATCTCTTGTCGCTGCTCGGTTTTAACCAAAATAAGCACGACGTCTTTTTCGGGTGTAATGGCGATACCGAAAAATTTTTCGGTCTCATGAATGCCGCTGCCGCGTGCATGAAGGATGGTGCCGCCTTGTGCGCCTGCTGCTTTGGCTGTTTCCATGACCAAATCGGCGTGTCCGCGATTGACGATTGTAATAATTAAAACAAAGTTATTTTCTTTCATTGTTTTACCTCGCTTTGAAGCTTTGTCAAATGATTGAGTGTGAATCTGTCGATGCTTTTGAGCGGAATGCTAAAGGCAATACCGCGACCGGGGAGGGAAAGATTCATGTAGTCGTTGAGCCCTCTGAGAGCATCATGTATTTGATTAGCGTCGCCCAAGCTAAACACAATATCCTTTTCCACATCGCCCAAACACAGCAAGTTCATCCATTTGGATTCGCACGTTCCGTTGCCGAGCAAAATGATGCTGTAGAGAATACCATGCTGTTGCAAATATGCCGAAACTTTATCGCCGTCGTCACGATTGACGATGGTTATCATCAGTTTTAACGGTGAACATAAAGAATTTTCCATATTTATTCCTACCTAAAATTCTATGATATCATCACTGGATGAATCGTCTTCTATTATAGCAGATTTCTGTGCTTTTCCAAGCTTTAGCTTATAAATCAGCCCCAGCAGCTGCAAGATGACCAAAGGCATCATTGCGGTGAGTGCCACAATGCCAAACGCGTCTTTGAGCATATCGCCGCCCGAAGCCGCCGTAGCGCCCAATGCAAGGGGGAGCAAGAATGTGGCGGTCATGGGGCCTGAGGCAACCCCGCCCGAATCAAAGGCGATGGAAGTAAATATCTTTGGTGCAAAAAATGTAAGTGTCAGTGCCAAAAGATAGCCGGGAACGAGGAAGTAATAGAGAGGAATTTGATAAAGCACACGCAGCAGCGCCGCGCCCACGGCCAGGCTGGTGCCAATGGCCATGCTGAAAAGCAGAGATTTGGTGGAGATGCTGCCGCCGGTCAATTCTTCTACCTGTTTTGTTAAAACGTGCACGGCAGGCTCAGCAAGCAGTACGAAAAAGCCCATGCCCATGCCAAGAGGAATAAGCACCCATCTGTAAGGCAGCGAAATGAGATAGGCTCCCAGGAAGTTGCCTGCAGGAAGAAAGCCGATATTGGCTCCCGCCAAAAATAATACCAGTCCCAAAAATGTATAGAGCAAACCAATGAGTACCTTGCTCATATATTGCCTGGGCAGTTTTAAGAAGAAGATCTGAAACACCACAAACAACAACAAAATCGGGGAAAGCGCCAAAAACACTTCTCCACCGTAGGTAAGGAGTCCTTGACCGACGGTTGCGGCCAAAGAGGCGGTTTCTTCCACTGCATGTCCGGAAGAGGATACCGGGGCGGATTTTGAAAAGATGCTCAAGATCATAACCGCTGCAATCGGGCCGATGGAGCAAATGCCCACAAGGCCAAAGCTGTCTTCTTCTGTGCTGCTGCCTGCGCGAACAGCGGCAATACCAATACCCAAAGCCAAAATAACCGGAACCGTAATGGGCCCTGTGGTAACCCCACCGGAGTCAAAGGCCAGGGCAAGATGGGTCTCACTGGTAAATATGGCTAAAACAAAAATAATCGTATAAAAGAATATTAATGTATAAGAATATTTGATTTGAAAAATGATGCGCAAAAAGGCGATTACCAGAAAAAAGCCGACGCCCAGTGCCACGGAACCGATCAAAACATATGGGGGAATGCCGGGTACCTGCGTTGCCAAAACCTGCAAATCCGGCTCGGCAATCGTAATCATAATCCCGATGAGCAAAGCGACGACAATTAAGAAAGCCAGATTTCGCTTTTCTACAAGTTTTGCACCGATGCGCTCACCCATGGGAACCATGGCCAGGTCAGCGCCGATGGTAAAAAGAATCATTCCCGAAATCAGCAAAACCGACCCCGCCAAAAATTGATACAAAATATCTGTGGGGAGCGGAGCAATGCTAAAATGAAGTATGAGTACGAAAATGGTAATCGGCAGTACGGATATAAGGGATTCTTTTGATTTGGTTTTTAAGTTTGTGTACACACGTTAACCTCCTGTTATTCAAAAGTCAAAAGCAGTCAGTTTATGTTAAAAGCATTGTTTTTAACTGTTCAAAGTCTGTAATGGGGGCAGAGCAAGTCATGTTTTGGCAAACATAAAATGTGGGCATGCCGTCGATCATTTGATAAGTCGATAAATAGGCAAGCACAGTTTCCGCTTGTTTATCACCATCTGCTTTGATGAGAAAAGTGACATTTGGCAGAAAATGACTGTGAAACAACGACTGCACAGCTTGCAGGCTTGCTCTAGGGACGACGGCAATGATTTCTTTGGAAGAAGCGGTTTGTTTTAACAGTGCAATATTGAAAAAATTATAGCCTATGGGGTAGGATTTTGCATTGGCTGCCATAAAGCTAATTTGGCGGGTGGCGGCGTTTTGAATATCGCCTGCGGTGGTGAGTCGTGCCAGCATTTGATAGGCCACTGCCAATACGGAGTTGCCCGAAGGAACGGCGGAGTCATGCAGTTCCTTGATTCTCAGCAAGAGTGATTCGTTTTCGGTGCCCGAAAGAAAGTATCCTCCCGCCTCGCTGTCGGCAAATTGCGTCTCGATTTTGGCAAACAGTGATATTGCTTTTTCCAAATAGGCAGTTTCGTATGTTGCCCCGTAGAGTTCTAATAATGCCCATAGGTAGTAGGCGTAATCATCCAAATGACCTTTGCCTGAGGCGGTGCCGCTGCGCATCGTGGCAACGAGCAAATCCGAAGAGTCGGTGAGAAAGTTTTCCACGGCTGATTGTGCACGGCGGGCAACATCAAGGTAGGCGCTGTCGCCCAGCACAATATAGGCGCGCGCAAAGGCAAAAATTGCCATAGCGTTCCAAGAAGTAATATATTTGTCGTCAGTCAAAAGCGAAGTTCTTTTCAGGCGAAAAGCATAGGCCTCCTGACACAATCGCTCAATACGTTCATCATAGGCATCATAGGATTCATTGAGTAACAGATGGGGAATATTGTTGCCTTCAAAATTGCCTTGCGGTGTGATGTCGAAATAGTCAGAAAAATAGATCGCATCGTCCTTTTCAAAGAGCGAATCGATTTCTTCTGCCGAAAACACATAATACTTTCCTTCTACGCCGTCGCTGTCTGCGTCTTGCGCGCTGTAAAAAAGCCCTGAATCATCTTGCATTTCACGCGTGAGATAGTGCATGATTTTTTCGGCAACGGTTTTGTAGAGTTCTTTTTTTGTGATTTGATACAAATCCAAGTAGCAAATCAATAAAAGTGCGTTGTCATAAAGCATTTTTTCAAAATGCGGAACCAGCCAAACCCTGTCGGTGGAGTAGCGGCAAAAGCCGTAGCCGATATGGTCAAAAATACCGCCGCGATACATTTGCACCAGCGTATGTTCGGCCATTTCCAAAGCTTTTTCATCTTTTTTTAATTGATAATAATGGAGTAAAAATAAAATATTTTGCGGGGAAGGAAATTTTGGTGCTGCACTAAAGCCGCCCAGTTTATCGTCATAGGATTGCGTCAGTTGTCCGTAAGCCTCTTCAACAATCGCGGATGCATCAACGTTATCGCTGTCGGTTGAAGAAGTTTTTTCGTAATGAGATTTTAGTGCTGCGGTAATTTTTTCGCTTGAAGTCAATAATTCTTGCCTGCTGTTTTGCCATTTTTCGGCAACGGCAAACAACAAGTCCATCAGCCCCGTCATTTGAAAAGTGGCATGCTTGGGAAAATAGGTTCCCGCATAAAAGGGCTTTTGGTCGGGGGTGAGCAGCACGGTAAGCGGCCAGCCGCCCGAGCCGGTGAGCATTTGGCAAAAACGCATATAAACCGCATCAATATCGGGACGCTGCTCTCTGTCCACTTTGATGCTGACAAAATGTGTATTTAAAATTTGTGCCACTTCACTGTCTTCAAAGGATTCCGCTTCCATAACATGACACCAATGACAGGTGGAATAACCGATGGATAAAAAAATCGGTTTATCGTCTTTGGCGGCTTTTTCAAAAGCTGCAGGCCCCCATGGATACCAGTCCACCGGATTATAGGCATGTTGCTGAAGATAGACAGAGCTTTCATTGATTAGCCGATTGGGTTGTTTTGACATTGCACAAACTCCTTTCAACATAATATCAAGTTATACAGGCATTGCCTGCAAGGGTCATTTTTGAGAATCGAGCAGAGCCGTAAAATTTTCGTATGCGCCCTGGGCAATGGCAGTCGCCTTTTGAGAGGAGGAGCTTTTTGCCGAAATATAAAGCTTCATTTTTGGTTCTGTACCGGAGGGGCGAACGATGATTTGATAAGCATCTGTTCGCAAGACGATGATATTGCTTTTCAGCGCGTCGTCTCTGACGGCAAAATCATCAAAGGCAGTGACTTTATCTTCGCCCAATAATGCGGGGGGCGCAGTACGCAATCGATCCATGACACCTGCGATGACGACGGGCTCCATGGACAAAGTTTTATTCAAGTCGCAGACATACCCGAATTGTTCATAAAGGTCGTCGATGACATCTATTAAAGTTTTTCCCTTTTGTTTGTAGTAAGACACGGCCTTTAGTGCGATGTATGCAGCTTCTATGGCATCTTTGTCTCTGGCATGGGTGCCTGCCAAATAGCCACCGCTTTCTTCGAAGCCGAACAGGTAATTTTTTTCGTCCAGTTCAATTTGCTCGCCGATATAGCGAAAGCCGATAAGCACGTTGATGAGCCTAACGCCATAATGTCGGCAGATTTCTTCTGCAAGGGAAGAAGAAACTATGGATTTAACGACAAATTTATTACTTAAATCGATATTTGCCTCCCTGCTTACAGAAAGCAAAAACGAAAGCAATACAAGGCCGGTCATGTTGCCTGAAAGCAGTTTATACTGCCCTTCGTGCAACACCATCACACCCAATCTGTCGGCATCGGGATCCGTTGCCAAAACCACCTCGGCTTGCTGCGCTTTGGCCACTGCCAGGGCAAGTGTAAAGGCGCTTTCTTCTTCGGGATTTGGTTTAGGCGCAGTGGGAAAGTCGCCGTCGGGCTCCATTTGATCTTGAACAAAATGAGCCTGAAGATGGGCACGTTCAAAAACGCGACAGATTTTTTCGCCGCCTACACCGTGCAAAGGGGTATAGACAACGCGTAAGTCAGAAATATCAATATCGGCAAAAGCGGTGCTTTGCAGTACGCAGTCGATATAAGAGGTGTGAACAGACTCGGGGATATAGCGAATTTGTCCTTTGATTTGCGAGGGTTGCGGGAGATGGGCAAGTTTGAGATGAGACTGTACGGTTTCGGCAAAATCAATGTCGATTTGCGCGCCGAAATGATTGTAGACTTTGTAGCCGTTATATTCCTTAGGGTTGTGCGAAGCCGTCATATTCACACCGCATACGCACCCTAATTTCCGAACCGCATAAGACAAAAAGGGTGTGGAGTCGCAATGTTGACTGATGTATACATCGTAGCCGTAATCTGCAAAAATATTTGCGGTGTGCTCTGAAAATTCGGCGGAATTATTTCGGCTGTCATAGGTGATGACGACAGAACCGACTAACTTATCCTTTTGCAATGCACAAATCAGCGCATTGGTAATGGCTTCTATCGTAGAAAGATTCAATTTGATGTTGCTCTCGCCCATGACGGCGCGGATGCCTGCTGTGCCAAATGTAAGATTACATGTTTTCATTTGCACCACCTCGTATATTTATATATAAAAAATATTATAACATGAATATAGGCGCGATGCAAAAGGCAAAGACGCTGCCTACCAAAAAAAGGACACGGTAAAATGAGAACGATTCGGCAAGGATATTTGAGCAAAAATTATGGTATAATATTATTATTAATTAAAAAATCGGAGGCAAGTAAATAATGTTGTATTTTGATGATGCATATGCCGGTATTATGCCTGAAGATTATGCGCAATATGCGCAAAAGGTGCACGATGCACATACGCATTTGCACAGCACAAAAATGGCCATGAGCGGCTGGGTGGATTATCCTAAAAAAATCAGTGATGCATACTTGAAAAGCATTTTGCTTGCGGCAGAACAAATCAAATCCCAAAGCACCGTATTGGTCGTGTTGGGAATCGGCGGCTCATACCTGGGCCCCAAGGCGTGTTTAGATATGCTGGAAGACGAATTTTTAACGGAAACAAAAGCGCTGAAAATCTATTTTGCAGGATGGAATCTCAGCGGAACCTATCATCATGAATTGTTGAATAAAATAAAAGACGAAGAGCTCTCCCTGTGTGTCATTTCAAAATCCGGCACCACCATGGAAACGGCAGAGGCCTTTAGGCTGTTTAAAGAAGTGCTGATCAAAAAATACGGAGAAAAATACAACAGCCGCATCTATGCCATTACCGATCCGCAAAGCGGCGCGCTTCGCAAAGAAGCGGAAGAAAATGGATATACGGCCTTTGAATTGGAGTCTGATATCGGCGGCAGATACAGCTTTTTGACGGCAGTGGGACTACTACCGCTGTGTGCGGCAGGCTACGACATTTACAAGATTGTGCAAGGTGCACGAAAGGCCTATGAGGATTGTTTGCCCGCCGATTTGGCTCAAAACAGCGCATATCGCTATGGTGTGGGGCGTCGAATTTTGAACGAGAGAGATAAAAGCATCGAAATATTTTGCGTCTATGAACCCAAAATGCAATATTTTCTCGAATGGCTCAAGCAGTTGTTTGGGGAAAGCGAAGGCAAAGAAGGCGGCGGTCTTTTCCCGTCATCGCTGGTGTTCAGCCGGGATTTGCACTCAATGGGACAGTTTTTGCAAGAGGGAACGCCATTGTTTTTTGAAACGGTGTTGTCTGTTAACAGCCCGCAAAAGGACATTGGCTATGAGGGCGCGCAAAGAACATTGAATGAGCAAAACGAATTGGTGCGCAAAGCCGTGCTGCAGGCCCACAACAAGGGTGGGACGCCTATTTTTACCATAACGGCAGAGAAAATATCCGAAGAGATGTTTGGCTATATGACGTACTTCTTTGAAAAGGCATGTGCCATGAGTTGTATGGTAATGGGCGTGGATCCTTTTAATCAGCCAGGTGTGGAAGTGTATAAGACGGAAGTCAAGAAAATGCTTTCTGTAAAGTAGTGTAAAATTCGCATGAAAATGATTCTATTAAAAACCAATTTATGTTATAATTAATAAAATTTAAATTATGGAGGACTAAGATGAGCAAATTTGACGAATTCACAAAGAAACTGGGAGATTTTGTTGATAAAGCCGCCGATGGCGCAAAAGATTTTGCGGAAGACGCAAAAAACAAATTAATGATCGAAAGACACGAAATTGAACAAGGCAAATTGTTTAAAGAGTACGGCAAAAACATCTATGAAACCGCAAAACAAGGCGGCAACACCACGTCTTTGGTTGACGAGCTGAAAGTGAAAGTTGACGAGATCGAAGAAAAAATCGCTGAACTGAAAGCAGAGCTTGCAGATGAAGTAGAAGAAGTTAAAGATGACGTAGTTGACGCTGCACAAGAAGTAAAAGACGAAATTGTGCAAGCTGTAGAAAAAGAGGAATAAAATGGAAAAAAAGAGATTAGGAAAAACCGAGCTTATGGTCAGCGTTGTGGGGATGGGCGGCATTCCTATTCAGCGTTATGACGAAAAAGCGACGCTGGATACCCTAATCGCTTGCAAAGAAGCAGGGATTAACTTTATCGACTCGGCGCGTGCTTACAGCGTAAGCGAAGAATATATCGGCAAAGGCCTGCAGCAGTTGGGCAGAGACAGTTTTTATCTTGCCACGAAGTCTTTGAATCGCACCAAAGAAGGGTTTTACAACGACATTTTAACAAGCTTGAAAAATTTTCAAACGGATGTCATTGACCTTTATCAGATTCATAACCTTGGTAAGCAAGAAGACTTTGATAAGATATTTTCCGAAGACGGCGCATATGAGGCGGCGCTTCAAGCGCAAAGAGAAGGCAAAATCAAACATATCGGCGTAAGCGCGCACATTAAAGAAATGGCCATGCAGCTTATTGAGACCGAAAAGTTTTCCACATTGCAATTTCCCTTTAACGCAGTAGAAAATCAGGGGACAGAATTGTTTATTCGTGCTCACGAGCTGGATATGGGCGTGATTGCAATGAAACCGCTGGGCGGGGGAATCTTGGGAGAAGTGGCAGATAGTGCAATGAAATATATTGTACAAAACGATTTGGTCACGGTGGCCATTCCCGGCATGAACACCCCTGAGCAAGTGATGCAAAACACTGCAGCCGCCAAAAAAGGTCCTTTGACAGAAGAAGAAAAGGCGGAATTGAAGAAAATTTCCGAAGAAATCGGAAAAGACTTTTGCCGCAGATGCGGCTATTGCCAACCTTGCACGGTGGGCATAGACATCCCCGGGGTGATGGTCTTTGAGGGCTACATCAAGCGCTACGGCCTTTCTGACTGGGCAAAGGGGCGTTATGAAACCAGCGCAGTCAAAGCATCCGAATGCATTAACTGCGGTGTGTGCAAACAAAGATGTCCCTATGGGCTCAACATACCTGAGCGCATTACCTGGGTGGACAACTATTTTAATCAAATGTAATATCTCTTGACAAAAGATGGTTTGGATGTTAACATAATTGGGCAAGTAAAGTAGAAGATGCTGCTTCTCACCTCGTGTATACACTACGCAGGTTAATAAAATCGTTTTTCAGCGAACGGCAGCTCTTTGCCGTTCGCCTTTTTATTTTGGAGGTGCATGATAATTAAAGAGTTTCAAATTAACGATGAAATCAGAGACGCTGAAGTGAGACTGATTGACGAAAACGGCGGTGCGATGGGTATTGTATCCATTCAGACCGCACAAGATTTGGCGGAAAAGAGAAATTTGGATTTGGTGAAAATTTCGCCGAACGCAAATCCGCCGGTGTGCAAAATTTTAGATTACGGAAAGTTCAAGTACGAGCAGATCAAAAAAGAAAAAGAATCGAAAAAAAATCAGCAGGTTGCTGTTTTAAAAGAAATTCGCATGTCGCTGCGTGTAGAAGAACATGACTTGAACATCAAAGCCAAAAATGCCAGAAAATTTTTGGAAGAAGGCGACAAGGTCAAAGTATCTGTTCGGTTCCGAGGTCGCGAAATCGCCTATGCACACAGAGGTGTTGAACTGCTTAATCGCTTTGCCGAAAAAGTGAGCGATGTAGGCAGCATCGAAAAAGAGGCAAAAGCCGAAGGAAGAAACGCTATTATGTTTTTGAAACCATACACCGATAAAAGCAAAAAGCCGAAGCAAAAAGCTCTCGATATCGATAAAGAAGAAAACGAAAGTTAATACGAATCATCAAACAGGAGGGATAGTACCATGCCGAAAATGAAAACACATTCAGGGGCGAAAAAAAGATTTCGCGTTACAAAATCAGGAAAAGTCAAAAGAGGGCAAGCAGGAAAAAGCCATATTCTGACGAAAAAATCTCCGAAGCGCAAGAGCAACTTACGCGGAGGTACCTATGTAAACGTGGCAGATGCAAAAAATGTAAAGGAAATGCTTCAAAGCTGAGGCGCAGGAGGGAAGAACAATGGCAAGAGTAAAAAACGGGTTAAATGCAAAGAAAAAGCATAAAAAAGTATTAAAACTTGCAAAAGGCTATTATGGTGGACGCAGCAAGACATTCAGAATGGCCAATGAAGCCGTTATTCGGGGATTGCGCGATGCTTACAGAGGAAGAAAAGAAAAGAAAAGAGCTTACAGAAGACTTTGGATCAGCAGAATCAATGCCGCAGCCAGAATGAATGAAATGAGTTATAGCCGTTTTATTTGCGGATTGAAAAATGCAGGCGTCGAAGTGGATCGAAAAATTCTCGCAGATATAGCCATGAACGATGCACAAGCTTTTTCACAGTTGACGGAAATTGCAAAAAAGAACATCTGAATAAAAATGAAAACGAAGCGGTAAGCACACCGCTTTTTTTTTGCACAAATTTGCGCAAAATAAGTTGCCTGCTTTTCTTATGACAAAAAATAAAGTATAATATACTCTTATGAAAGTCAGAGATGGCAAAAGGGAGAGTTTATGAACAGCTTTTATTTGAAATACAGATATACCGGCATGAAGAAAAACATCAAACTGAAATCTCTGGAACGATTTGAAGATAAGAACATCGTCATTGAGTTTTCTTTGCAGGGAGACAAATTCGGCAGCCGACTCACGGTGAAGCTGCAAGCCAAGGTTCCGGTGATTATTGAAGCCTGCAGTTTTCGATTCGGGCTCAATTATTCCTGCGAAAATGTGGTCACAAACGGATACCAGTCCAACAGCGAATCCGTTGCGGCCAGCGCAAAAACAATTTTGAGACCCTTGAGCATTTTTGCGAAGATTTTTTCGCTGCAGCACATGGGCTATTATCAAACCGAAAAGTTTTTTTTGAACAGAGGAATTCTTTCACATACATACATTCATTTCAGCGAAAAAAACGATGACAACATTCGTTTTTACGGATCGGTAAACGAAAAAAATACCTTTACGATTTTTCATTTTGATGAAAAAAACAGTGCCATGGACATCTATTCGGATTGCGGGCTCAGACAGGTGGACAAAGAGTTTACCCTCATGGACTTTATTATTGCACAGGGGCCGATGTTTTCGGTATATGAGCATTATGCCGACTATTTTCCCAAGAGGCAATTGGCACAAAGTTTGCATTCTGCTTGGACAACTCCGCGGCGCGTCAATGAAAAAGATCGCGGCATTGATATGGACGGCTTAGAAGAACAAATTGCGCTGATGAAGAAAAATGCCATGGACATTGATACCGTTATCGTGGGCGAAGATGAGTCGGTGAAGTTGGGCGACTTTGGACAAGGGGGCAGCAAGGCTTTTCCTAAGGGCATGAAAGCGGCTGCAGACAAAATTAAAGAAAACGGAATGCGGCCGGGAATTTGGATTGCGCCCTTTGTCGCGGAAAAGAAATCAAAGCTCTATCAGCAACATCCCGACTGGTTTTTGAAAAAGTGGATGAACTTTCCCGTGACGGGCGGGTATCACTCGGGGAAAAACAGCAAATATTATGTGTTAGATTTTTACAAGGAAGAGGTAAGAGCCTATATCAGCGATATGTTTAAAACCGTGTTGTATGAATGGGGCTTTGAAGTCATCTATGTAGATTTTTTGTATGCTGCCGCGGTGGAGCCGCGCATCAACAAAACGCGTGCGGAGATTATGGGTGATGTAGCCGACTTTATTCGAAAGCTTTGCCGCGATAAAATTGTTATCACAGCGTCAGTGCCCATGGCAAGCGCCTTTGGGCAATATGCCTATTGCAAAATGACGGCAGATAATGCGCCGTTTTGGGAAGACAATATCATGAAACGCTTTGGGTTCAGAGAGAGAATATCCACCGAAAGTGCGCTGCAAACACTCATCGCTCGTCGGGTGATGAACAGACGGTTCTTTGACAGCGTATCCACGGCGTACTTTATCGGACACGAGTCCACGGCACTTACATTGGTGGAAAAACATACGATTTTGGCGCTATGCAGCATATTAAGCAGCGTGACTTTGTTGTCAGATGATATAAAATCCTATGATGAAATGGAAATGGCATTGCTTACGAGTACACAGCCCAACCCGCATATCGAAAAAGTTTTCCATGAAGAAGATGACAATGTGCATGCTTTTACATTTACGGAGCGCGATCGTCAATATCTTGTGGTGTCCAATTTTAACAATGTATCAAAGGATTATACTGTGCCGCCGGGATTGTATTGCGGAAAATATGGCGCGTTGGTGTCTGAAAAGGGTGTGCTGAATCTCAAAGCCCACCAGACGCAAACATTGGTTAAAATTGATATCAAAAATTCACCGCAGCTGATTTACTCAGACACGCATATTTTGCCCCTGTTTGGGGTGGAAGAAGTGGTATTTGACCGAGATAACCATGCCCGTGTGATTTTGAAAAAGAATGTGGAATTTGCAGGTTCGCTGTATGTATTAAGCAGTGCAGAGCAGTTTACCGTTAACGATAAGCCTTGTACATTGGTTCAAAACTACGGTGCCTATAATGTATTTGCCTGCAGGATGTCGGGTAAGAGGATCCCCTTTGAAACGACAGAAATTCATTTTGCGGACGGTGATAAAAGCCAAACAGAAGAGAAAAAAGGGTTGAAGAAAAAATTCTTCAATAAAAACGAAGAAAAATCTCCGTTAAACAAAGTGGACGAATCAAAGAAAGAAAGCTGAACATGAGCAACTATGCCTTTTTTCAACATAAATCATGTGAATTTTTTCCCTGCCACGACGGTGTGGATATAGAGGTGTTTAACTGTTTATTTTGTTATTGCCCGCTTTATGCCTATGCGGATTGTTTGGGTAAATATCAAATGGCAGGAAAAGTAAAAGATTGCTCGGGATGCACATTTCCGCATGAAAAAAACAACTACGAAAAAATTATTAAAAATATCAAATCGCGATATTGACAACCCAAGTCGGATAGGATATACTTACTAATGCATTTTAAATCAGGGCGCATAGCTCAGCTGGGAGAGCATCTGCCTTACAAGCAGAGGGTCATAGGTTCGAGCCCTATTGCGCCCACCATACAATTTTAGCAGGTCCGGTAGTTCAGTTGGTTAGAATGCCAGCCTGTCACGCTGGAGGTCGAGGGTTCGAGCCCCTTCCGGATCGCCAAGAAAACTCATAATTTAATATAGATTGCCCAGATAGCTCAGATGGTAGAGCAGAGGACTGAAAATCCTCGTGTCGGTGGTTCGATTCCGCCTCTGGGCACCATTTATGCGAAAGTGGCTCAGTGGTAGAGCATCGCCTTGCCAAGGCGAGGGTCGCGAG
>CALFLU010000107.1 GCA_937880125.1 uncultured Eubacteriaceae bacterium | reverse complement strand
AACGTTTTATTCATTTTGAGCACAACGACGTTTTGATACTTTTTTGCCGCCTCTTTTGCCGCCTGCACGGGATGGTTGCGCACCTCCTGCGCCTCGCAGTGCAGCAAAGCCGCCAACTCTCCCGTGTGGGGAGTGAGTATTATTTTATTGTGCATACTTTGCATGATTTCTTCGTTTTCCGCCAATATTGTCAAGGCACCCGCATCCAACACCACAGGCAAGCCGCTTTGCAGTAGTTGTTGCAGCAACCGCAAAGAGGACTCATCCTTTTTCAGCCCCATGCCCGTAGCCAAGGCGGTTTTTTTATTCAACAATCCTTCGATACCCTCTTCGTCGAGTTCATGGAGCATCACCTCAGTGGGTGCCAGGCAAACGGTGCGCAAGTAGGCTTCTTTTCGTGCGCCGATACTTACCAACCCTGCACCGCTGCGCAAGGCCGCTTGCGCGCAGAGTACCAAGGCGCCTTCCATGCCCTTGCTGCCGCCCAAGACCAGTATGTTTCCCTTTTGGTATTTGTGCACATTTTGTTTCGGTTGACGCAACGCCGCGGTAACATCGCTTTGCTGCAGCAGCGTTACTTCACTCTTTTTTTCGCTGCGAATTTTGATGTCTTTGACAATTTTTCGCTTGGTGTAGTCGTCAGCATCATTTAAGATGTTTCCGTATTTATACTGCTGCATCACCACCGTCAAGTCTGCCTGTACGGCGCGACCCATAACCTGTCCGCTGTTGCCGTTGAGCCCCGAAGAAATATCGATTGCGATTTTATCGGCCTGTTGCAGATTGATCAGTTCAATGACACCGCCATATAACCCTGTCACTTCTCGATTGAGTCCCGTGCCCAAAAGAGCGTCTACAATCACATCGCTGCCTTCCATATATTGTGCGGCTTCTCGAAGGTTGCGGCTGCTTACGAAAAAAATTTCCGCCTTGATATGTTTTAACAAGTCGTAATAATAACGCGCTTCACTGCTCAGTCGGTCGGCTTGGGATACCAACATGATTTTTACGGGAATATTTGCTTTGATCAGCAAAAACGACAGCGCCAGCCCGTCTGCGCCGTTGTTGCCTTTTCCGCAAAGGACACAGATTTTTTTTGTATACAAAGGCATATATTCGCTGCGCAGCACATCATACAGTGCACTGCCTGCGCGATATACCAAATCCTTGCCTTCTGCTTTTTCTTCTTTTAGCGTAAATAAGTCGCTTTGACGACTTTCGTCTACACTGAGTATTTCCATTTTATTTTCGCCTTTATCGTTTTTTTAATTTTTTACAACAAAAAGCGCATCATGCCAATACCCTTTGTGTGTTGGGTTATCAGCTGTTGTTGCGCACGAAAAGCGCCGCAATATCGTCCAGTTTGCTCATTGCGGCTTCATATCCTGTTTCATACATCTTGCGAATGCTCTCTTCGTCTGCCGAAAACATGGCAAAACAATCCATCTTGGGCTCAATGACCAAGTCCGATTCTTCCATGCCCGCCTGCATGCAAGATGCTGAGAGCATCTCCACCGTGGCATTGAAAACATCGGAAATATCCGTGCTCACTGCACGGGCATTTTTGCCCGCATGGGCGTTGATGCCCAGCACAATTTCGGCCCCGTTTTCTCGCAACACATTGGCAGGCAGATTGTTGATGACAAAGCCGTCTACAATAATGGCCTCTTCATGCACATAAGGCATAAACAACCCCGGAATGGACATGCCCGCTCTGCAGGCTTTTGCCACAGAACCCTGAGAGAAAACAGCCTCTTTGCCATGGGTTAAGTCGGTCGCTACAATATAGCACGGCGCCTTCATTTCAGAAAAATCACGCTCACCGAACAACGCGCTCAAAACAGATTCCAACGCATCGGCGCCCAGGGCGGCAGCTCGCGCCCTTGCCCCATCATCAAGAGGACGGGTGAGATCGTCTCTTCTCTTTATATTTAACAAGTTTTCTTTTTCGGCGATAAAAAAGCGCAAAATTTCCTCTGCTTCCATGCCCAACCCATAGGCAGCGGCAATGATGCTGCCGGTGGATGAGGCTGCAATCATATCCGGAAAAATATCGTTTTCTTCAAAGGCTTTGATTACGCCGATATGCGCGGCGGCGCGCATGCCGCCCCCGCTGAAGGCAACAGCCCAGGGAGGCTGATAGATGCCCCGAATTCTTGTGGTGATAATTTTTTTCAGTTCCTGAAAATCGAGTTCGTTTTGCTCCATTTTTTCCCCTAACACTTATTTTTTCTTTCGCTTGCTGTTGAGCTTGTTGAGCTGCTTTTGCAGCATGCGAACCTCTTTTTTCTCCTGATCCGCCTGCTCTCTTTCTTCGTGATAGCGCAGCAGCTTTGTTTCCATCTGCTCTTTTTCCACAACCTCTTCTTCTATTTTTGGCAGCGGTGCGGGCGTTCTCAACCAGTCTTTAAACAACACGGCAAACACACCAAATATCGGCGTGGCAAACAACATGCCCAGCACGCCCCATATTTTCCCGAACACCACAATGGAAAACAACACCCAAAAGGCATTGATGCCCACGGAGTCTCCCAAAATTTTGGGGCTGATGATGTTGGACTCAATTTGCTGTGCGATGACGATGATGACCAACACCCAAACGCCGTAAATGGGCGCTGTCAGCATACCCAAAAATACTGCGGGAACCGAACCGATGAGCGGCCCGAAGATGGGAATCATGTTGGATACCGCCACCAAAATAGAAATGAGTCCGGCGTATTTAATTTGCAAAATCGCACAGGGCACAAAGGTCAGCACCCCAATAATCAGCGAACAAAACGCCTTGCCCGTTAAAAACGTAAAGAACATTTCATCCGTCAGTTTCAACACATAGCCCGCGCGATAATACAGTTTGGGCGAAATGCGTTTGACGACAGAAGAAAAATGCATGCGCAAATTGTCTTTATCGATGAGCATGTAAATGGAGAAAAACAGCGCCAGGAACATATTTACCAGCGCACGGCTGAAAGATACCAAGAAGTTCATCGATGAACTTGCCAGACGCTCAAGCCACCCTTGAATTGTCGCCCATTGCGACGAAATAAAGTCGCTTACCGACTGTTTGTTGGATAAATCAAAGTTAAAGGTTGCCATGACCTGTACCAATCTTTCGTTTTGGCTCAATTTTTGCACAAAGTCATTGACCATTTTCGTGTAGGTGGGCACACCTTCCACCAATTGTGTGATGCTTTGCACCATGGCGGGAATCGCCGCATAAAAGATTAAAAATAATGCCAAAAATAAAATTAAAAATCCCACCGAGATTGAAATGCCTTTTTTGACGCCGTGGGTAAGCTTTCTGCTTTTTATCTTAGACAGCAGCTTATAAAGATATTGTACGGGTCTGTTCAGCAAATATGCGAGAAAAAATCCCCATATCACCGGCTTTAGCATCGCGCTCAAAAAACCCAACAGTTTTTTAACAGCTTCGGTTACCGTGGACAAATTGTAGATCATCATTAAAAACAAGATGACCGCACAAAGCGATGCCACTACATAAATGCTGATGGTTAGGTATTGCTTGTTGATTTTGAATCGTTTCATCCGTTACCTCTTTGCATCCTGTGATTGTTTTTTATTTGCACTCCCTGCCTAGATGGCGTATAATACAACTCAATATTGTCTGTCGAGGTTTTCATGCTGTATCTAATCATTATTTTAGCCGCCGTTGCTTTGGATATATTTTCAAAATATCTCGCTGTGGTGCACCTGCTGCCCATTGATACGCTGCCTATTATTGAGAATGTTTTTCATCTGACCTATGTGGAAAACACCGGGGCGGCTTTTTCTATGCTTGCAGGCAAGCGGCTTGTGTTAATCGTATTTACTTCCGTTTTTCTTTTATTGCTGACGGTATATCTCATTCACTCCGTGCGAAAAAACAAAAAATTTCGGTTGAGTAACCTGGCTGTCAGTTTGATTATCGCAGGAGGAAGCGCCAATTTAATCGACCGCATTCGCCTGGGCTATGTGGTGGATATGTTTGATTTTCGCCTGATTAATTTTGCTGTTTTCAATGTTGCCGATATTTTTGTAACCGCAGGCACTCTTTTGTTTCTCTTATGTATTTTTTTCTTCGAAAAAGATTTGCTGAAATAGGTTTTTTTTAACAGAATGTTGTAATAAAAATCTCCTCGTTTCGCAACCGCATTTTCTGATATGCATTATAACACATTTCCCGCGATGAAAAAACAGCAAATACTGCAGAACCGCTGCCGCTCATCAAAGACGTTATCGCGTTGCTTTCTTTATATTCTTTCTTTATTTGCAGGATTTGTTCTCTGTGTTTTGTGTTGATTTCAAAAGTGTTCATGGTGCATTGGTCTATGGTTTTATAGTCACTTTGCAAATAGGCCGCGTAGAGCGCTTGTGTGCAATCGGTTTCATCAAACAGCGCAGGCTGCAACTCTTCATAGGCTTCTTTCGTTGAAACACCAAAGGGCGGCTTGACAATCAAAATGTCTTTGGGAGGTATGGCAGGCAACATCGTGATTTTTTCGCCGATTCCCTCCACCTTTGCCGTGCCGCTGCCTTGGATAAAAAATGGGACATCCGCACCGACTTGCAATGCCAAGGCGCACTTATCTACATAGCTCAGCTTGGTTTCAAACATCTTGTCCAAAGCGTCTATCACCGCCGCCGCATTGCTGCTGCTGCCTCCCAACCCCGCTTGATGCGGGATATTTTTATGAATAAAGATTTCAATGCCTGCCCTGATATCGGTATGCAAAAAAAACAACTGCGCCGCTTTTTTTGCCGTGTTTTGTTCGAGTTCTTCATTTAGCTCTGCCCAATTGGTTTCCACCTTGATGCCGCTGTGTGCAATGCGCAGCATCACCTCGTCATGCAGCGCCACGCGCTGCATCAACGACGAAATCAGGTGATAACCGTTCGGCAGTCTTTTTAGGACATGCAGGCAGAGGTTGATTTTGGCATAGGATTTTTGTGTCAGTTCATTCATAGATGTTTTCCGTTTCGTCGAGTAAAATATTTTCTTCCATATTGATAAAGCACAAAATACATTTTACGTTGTCGGTTTTCGTTATTTCTCGATAAGCCCTTTGATAATATTTCAGCTGTGTGGCATAAAGCGCAATGCGCTCCGCCCGATTGTGCGCATGATAGCGATCTGTTTTATAATCAATAATATAGACCACACCGTCAAAGATTGCAATACAATCCACCACACCCTGAATATAGACTTTTTCATCGGGTTCTATGTGCATATTGTTATAGACTTCCCGTGCGCTTGCTTTGTAATAAAATTCCACTTCACGCCGCACTTCTTGTGCATCCAAAATCAATTGCCCGACATTTGAAGACCAAAAGGTCGCCAACTTTTCGATGTCAATGGACGAAGCTTCCTGTGCGGTGATGATATTTTCCTCCAAAAGCGTGCGCAAATATTGCTGCAAAAACCCACTGTAATCCGCTGTTTTTTTCAACATTTTTAAATCAATGGTCTGCATGATATAGTGCACAATAACCCCTCGCCGCATGGGCAAAACATTGTCTTCTTCATCTGCGGCAAAGTCCGCATATTTTCTGCCGGGGTGTTGTGCCGTTTGCTTCAGCTCGCTGACCGTGACTTTTTCGGCAATTTGCGTGCTGGCCTCATAGTCATAGCGCCATGCCAATTGCGCTATATCTTTTTCGGGTAAACTGTTTGCTTCTCCCTCAAAGAAAGCATGTATCACATCTCGGTCTACTTCTTCGCTCCGCTCTTCTTGCAACAGCAAGTCGCGGTGTTCAACAATATCAAAAACACTTTCTTCGCCGCGGCGCGTATCTTCTATCGCCGCACTCATAATCCAGTCCAAAAACGCAAGGGTCTTTTTCACTTTATAGGTGCTGATTTCTTCTGACCAAGACGCCATTTTTTTCTCCGCCGATTTTGCGGGCAACAGCCCTGTGATGATCAACCTTTCTTCTGCACGGCTCAAGGCCACATACAACAGGCGTATTTGCTCGGAGGTCATTTCGTTTTTCACGGCCTGCTTTGCGGCAATTTTGGCGAGGCTGTCACAGCGATATCCCCTTTGCACGTCATAATAGGTGATGGCCGGTCCCATTTGCTTGTGCAGTATCATCTCTTGATACAAATCCGCCCTGTTAAAGCGTTTTGACGTTCTGCCCAAAATAACAACGGGAAACTCCAAACCTTTGCTTTTGTGAATACTCATGACACGAACGGCATTTTGCCTTTGCATGAACACCACAGGCGCATTGATATCTGCTTGTGCGGTTTTGACTTTTTCCACAAACCGCAAAAACCCGAACACCCCCTGCGTGGTTCCTTTTTCATATTCCCGTGCAATGTTTAAAAGTGATTTCAAGTTTTCGCTGCGCAGCCTGCCCTCTTCCATCATGGACGCTGTTTCACAAAACCCTGTGGCATTGTAGATGTCCAAAAGCAAGTCATAGAGCCGCATGTGTTTGCTTTTTTCTCGATACAGCTTGATAAAATCATAGAGTTGCCGTAATTTTTGACTCAGCGCATCCTCGGTATGCTGCAGATATTGTTGCACCGCTTCATAAAAAAAGGTTTTCGGCGCCCCGGCTCTGATTTGCAATAGCTCGCTCAAGCCAAAGTCAAACAACGATGAGCGCATCACCGCCAGCAGCGGAATATCTTGTCGATCGTTGTCGATGACCGCAAGCAGATTCATCATCAAATCCACTTCCGTGTTGTTAAAGTAGTCTTTATTCGTATCAAAAATCAGCGGTATGTTTTGCTGTCGAAAAATATCGATATATCCTGCGGCGTCGGTTGCGGGACTGGCAAGGAGTATGACAATATCGCCATAGCGAACAGGTCGCATTTTTTGTTCTTTTTTGTCATAGATTTCTTCTTTCAGCAAATCTTTGATGATGCGCGTTGTTCCCAGCGCCTCCAACTGTGTGCCTTCTATTTCCGCCACAGCGTCTTCGCCGTCCTCTGCGGCGTCTTCTTCTTTGCCTAAAAAAAGATGAATTTGTGTTTTGGCTTCTGCTTGAGGATCTTTTCGCGCAAAGATCAGTTTTGCATCGTCGTCATAATCCACACCCCCGGTTTGCTTGCGCATAATGGGCTCAAAAATGGCATTAATGCTGTCAATGACGTTTTTGGCGCTTCTGAAGTTTTTGTTGAGGTGAATGACTTCGCCGTTTGCTTCGCCTTGCTGAAAGCGCTCATATTTTTCTCGAAAAATATCGGCATCCGCCAAACGAAAGCGGTAGATGCTCTGTTTGATATCGCCCACCATAAACAAATTGTTTCCCGTGCTCAATTTGTTTAAAATCGCCTCTTGCAGCATGCTGATGTCTTGGTATTCGTCGATAAAGATATATTCGTACTGTTCCTTTATTTCCCGGGAAATTTTTTCGTCCTGCAAAATTTTCAAACAAAGCTGTTCGCAATCCTGGAAAGTAATGACTTTTTTCTTTGCCTTTCGCTTTTCATATTCTGCGGCGAAGGTCTCGGCGACTTGCAAAAAAACATGCAGTGCATGATGTAACGCTTCATTTTCCCGTTTTGCTTTTTTTAAACTGTAGGTACCCAAAAGGTTTAGCTCTTTTTTAAGAATATCCCTTGCCGTTTTGCGGTCAGTTTGAATCTCTTCTTTGATGTCTGCATCGACATCTTTGGCAAAACGCAACGTTGCCGTGGACCGTGAAGCGAAGAGGCGATATTGTGTTTGAAAACTGTCCCACCCTTCCTGCAGGGCGGCAATGAGTTGTGCGGCCTGCTCTCTTTCGTCGATGAGAATATCCAACTTGTCTTCGGGCAACACAGCCTTTGCCTTTTCTGTGGCTTTGCAAAGCAAAGTAAAAGCTTCTGCAAGAGATTCTTCAACAACCTCCGTCAAAAACCGCACCCATTTGCTTTGCTGCAAAGGCGCATTGCTTGCATAGCAGGCAATTTCATCTTTGAGCCACTGCAACCCTTCGGGTCGGCTCATGGCATAGTCATAGGCCGCCAATGCCATTTCCCCCATGGTCAAAGGCTTTTTGACCGGGGTGTACATGTCATAAACGCTATAAAACGCCTCGTCTTCACGGGACAAAAAATCTTCCAGCACGTCCCGCAGGGTCTCTTCACGCAACAGCACTTCTTCGGCTCCCTGCAAGATGGTAAAGTCCGGCGCTATGTCGAGGGTGTGAAAATAACTGCGAATCATTTTGATGCAAAAGGCATGCAGCGTGCTGATATCTGCGCCGTTGAGATAGGCGAGTTGTTCTTTTAAATGCGGTGAATGAATTTGTTCGGTATAAAGCAGGTTGCCGATGGCACCTTGAATTCTCTTTTGCATCTGTGCGGCGGCCGCATTGGTAAAGGTTGCCAAAAGCATATTTCGTATATCTTTTTTATGCAGCAAAAGAAGGTTGACAATGCGCTCGACCAACACAAAGGTTTTTCCGCTGCCTGCCGCGGCGGAAACCAGCAAGTTGCGCTCTGCGTCCGGCGCAGCGTCAACGGCATATTGCTGCTCTTGAGTCATCTTTGCCCGATTCTTTTCCAAAGCAGCCTCTATACGCTGCTGTTCAGATGCTTTCGTGTTTTGCTGACTCATCATCGCTCTTCTCTTTTCTGATTTTTTCGATAAAGGTATTTTTGTCGATTTTTTCCATACGTCGATAACGGGCGCCGCCGGGGGCCTGTGCCCATTTGCACATTTTGGCGTAATCGCAATATTTGCAGGTGCCTTTATAGGGCTTGGGCGAGATGGCGCCCGATAAAATATCTTCTGCAAAACCGCTCGCCAGCTTTGTGCTGTGGTGAAGCATCCTTTGCATTTCTTCTTCGCTGAGCACATGGGCAGAGTTTTTGATCTTTGCATCCTTTTCGGAGTAGTCTACCTTGACCATGCTCGTAAAGTCTTTGTCCATGGCCGAAACAATCTCCACATCATCCACCGCCACTCCCACCAGGCGCATTTCGTCGTCAAGGGCTTGCTTTAAGGCCTGCGATTGCTGCGGTTCGTCAATGTCTTGATCAAAGGCAACAACGGGGCTGTGCAATTTATAATAAAACATGCCCGCCGGCAGGTGGTTTGGCTCTGCGCTTAAGCAAGCCTGCATATAAAAATTCAATTGCAAGTCAAGTCCATAATATATGCGTTGATAGTCCACCTCGTTTTTGCCTGTTTTGTAATCTATGATTTTATGATAGATTTTGCCGTCTTTTTCATAGGTATCCACACGGTCTATTTTGCCTTCTACGCTGACATCAAAGCCATTGATGTTGCCCAGATACACGCCGGGCAAAGGCTGATTTTTGCCAAAGCCCATCTCGCTTCCCGCAATATCAAACTCACCGTTGTTTAAATGATCGATCATTTTTCCAAAAGATTTTTGCGCGGCGCCTTTGAGCCTGTCCAGCGTGGCGCTGCTGAGATAGTCGCTTCCGAAGACGTCGTTTTTAAATGTACTTTCTTTTGCGACAATTTCTCCTATGATATGCGCTGTCTGCTCCGCTGTCATGGCACGCGTATCGATTTGATTTTCTAAAATATAGGTGGTGAAGATTTCACCCACATGATGCATAAACGAGCCGATATCCAGCGAACTGATTTCCCATATTTCCCGTTTTTTCGGTTTTAAAACATATTTCAAGAAATACTGAAAGGGGCAAGCGGCGTAGGCCTGCATGCTGCTGGCGATGATTGCAAAGGTGCTGTCAAACATCTGCCTAATTTGCTTGGGCGATATATCTTCAGTTTTGTACTCCTCGGCTATGGCGCTGCAAAGTCTTTTGACCCGATGGGCATATTGCTTATCTTGCCCGTACCACCTCAGCAAGTCTCGCACTTTGTCTGAGGGTTGGGTTTTGTTTTGGATATGGGTTGCGATGATCTCCACCAATTTGTGATACGTGCCTTGCTTGTTGGACAAAACCACACCGTCAAAGCTGTCGTCCTCTATGGGTATGTCAAACATTTTGGCGATGTTTTCCGCCACCAGGCTCATTTCCATCCCTTCTCCCGCCTCGCTGGACAACGGCGCGCTCAAACTGAGGTAGCGCAGCGGTTTTGACAAAGTGTTATAGATATAAAAACGTTCTTTCATCGTATGGTTTTGCGCTTCTCCCAACATGTCCAGCCCCACTTCCACCAACTCTCTTTTTTCACGCTGTGTAAACAGCCCCTCGGCTATCAGCGCCTTTGGCATCAAGCCTTCGTTGGCACCGACAATGATTGCCGCGGCAATGTCCGATGTTCGGCTGCGGGCAAAGTCGCCCAAAATCACACAATCTGCCGTTGCGGGCAATATGCCCGCTTGCTGGCTTAAGATGGATTGTTTTAATATTTGATAAAAATCCTCCGTTCGCGCCTTTTGCCCCTTGAGAAAATGGGCAATAAACTGCAGGCTTTCTTCCAAAATGTGGCCGATCTGTTCTTCGATGGAACCCTGAATGTGCAGGCCGTTTTCTTCGCAGAACTTTTTATTTTTCTCAATTTGATCCAACACCAACGGCTCTTGAATCATTTCCATAACAATCTCGGCAAAGGCATCATAGGTTTTGGCCTGTTTTATTTTTTGATACCGTTGCAAATTTTCTTCGGCAAAAACCTTTCTGTCCTCGTTGATTTTATCAAGCTCTTCTGCATCATCTTTGCTGATTTTCCAAAAATCTTCCAGGTATGCCCGCCCTCTGATGCCATAGCGCAGCACATAATTTTCGAGTCGGTTGATTTGTTCATCATCTAGGGCGGTGTAGCCCGATTTTAAATAAGTGAACACATCTGCATAGCCAAAGGCATCTTTTTCGAACATTTGCAGCATGGCAAAGAGCATGCGCACCAGAGCATTTTGCTCGATGTCGTATTTTTCATCGATAAACAGCGGTATGCCATAATCGGCAAAGACCTCTTTTGCCACCGGGCGATAGGCGTCCAAATCATTGCAAAACAGCGCAATATCCTTATAGCGCAATTGATTGTTTTGCACATGGCTCAGCACTTTTTCCGCCGCCAGGCTCATTTCTCGGCGCAGGTTGTTGGTTTGAATGATTTGCAAAGCGTCCTCGGTTTCAAACTGCAGGCGGGGCAAATTGGGATATCGAAAAAGATTTTCTTCCAAATAGCACATGACCGGCGTGCTGTTTTTTTTGCCGTGCATATGCATTTTATTCACCGAAACCTTTTGTCTTTGTGCGCAAGCCAGCAAGTCGTCCAGCATTTTCTTTGTCAAGGCAAAGACATCACGATTCTGCTCTTCTTCATAGGTCAAGGCCACCGTCACGGCAGGTGCCTTTGCGAGAATGGTCTCGATTAAGTGGATTCTTTGCCTGTCCAGCGTGTGAAAACCGTCAATATACACATGGGCCTCATGAAAGTCTTGCTGTTTTTGCACTTGGTCGGTGGCTTGTTCAATCATATCTTCGGCATCACAATAACCTTGTTGAATGTATTCTTCATAGGCCTGATAAATCAATGCGATTTCAGCCATTTTTCTTTGCAGCATATCGCCTTTGGCCATATGGTGCATCTGTATTGGCCTTACTTTGTTTTTTTTCATTTCCTGTATGCACTGATAAACCATTTCGCAAAATCCGTCGTGCATCCAGCTTCTTGCAAACACCTGCAGAGAAGGCGCCGTATCAATGAGGATTTTTTTCAAAATGACCAGTGCCGCTTTTTTGCTGAGCGGCTGCGATTGCATGGTGCCGGCTTTGCTCAACAACTGATAGGCAAGACGAGAAAAACTCAGC
>CALFLU010000106.1 GCA_937880125.1 uncultured Eubacteriaceae bacterium | reverse complement strand
TTGCAATCAGAGAAGGCGGCAGAACAGTAGGCTCGGGTGTTGTAGCGGAAGTGATCGAATAAAAGAATGAAAAGAGAAGGTGAAAACACCTTCTCTTTTTTTATGCAAAAGAAAGATAACAGCTGCAACGGTGGTTGTGTTGGTGTAAAATGGGCTTGTAATCGTAAAAAAAATAGTATATTATATTTATCGTACTTAGCGCAGGTACGTTTATGAAAATCAGGAAAATAATTATCACTTTTGTGACTCTGTAGCTCAGCTGGGAGAGTGCCACCTTGACACGGTGGAGGTCGTCGGTTCGAGACCGGCCAGAGTCACCATTCTTATTGGCTGCATCATCTATGGTGTATGGTTATAAAAGATAAATACAAATAATCGGGAGAAAGTCATGAACAAGCGAAAGTTGCATTTAGCCACAGACTACTATCAAATCAGCATGTCTAATGTTTATTTCTGTGAAGGGATGCAAGATCTTGAAGCAGTTTTCGATGTCTTTATCCGGAAAAACCCTTTTCATGGGGGTTATACGGTTTTTGCGGGATTGGAACAAGTGGTAGAGTATCTTCAAAATATTCGTTTTGAACAAGAGGATATCGAGATTTTAAAAAAACATCATCCAGAACTGGACGATAAATATTTGGAGTATCTGCGAAATTTTAAATTTACAGGCAGCATTGATGCCATGGAAGAGGGTAGCATTGTTTTTCCGCAGGAGCCGCTTTTGCGCGTGCGTGCGCCGCTGATTGAAGCGCAGTTTATTGAGACAACCATTTTAAGCATTCTCAATCATCAAACCTTGATTGCCACCAAGGCTTCTCGCGTTGTAGACGCAGCAGAAGGGGATGCAGTAATGGAGTTTGGCTTGCGAAGAGCTCACGGCACGGAGGCAGGACTTTATGGCGCACGGGCAGCCGTTATCGGCGGGTGTATCGGTACGAGCAATGTGGAGGCGGAAAATTTTTGGCAACTGCCCGCGAAAGGCACCATGGCACACAGCTTTATTATGAGTTTTGACAGTGAATTGGAGGCGTTTCGCACCTTTGCGAAACATAACCCCAATAACATGATATTGCTGGTGGATACTTTTGATACGCTGGAAGGTGTGCAAAATGCCATCACGGTGTTTAAAGAATTTGAGCAAGAGGGAAAACTCGGTAAAAAAGGCAGCTATGGCATTCGCCTGGATTCGGGCGACTTGGCTTATTTGAGTAAAGAAGCACGCACGATGCTGGATGAGGCGGGCTTTGAAGGTGCCACGATTGTGGCCTCCAACGATTTGGACGAATATTTAATACGCGATTTAAAATTGCAGGAAGCAAAAATAAACACCTGGGGCGTGGGCACAAAGCTGATTACGGCCTATGACAATGCCGCTTTGGGCGGTGTATATAAACTGTCGCAAATTACCAAAAACGGTGTGGATGTGCCGGTGATTAAAATCAGCGATGCCCCCGAAAAAGTGACAAACCCCGGCGCCAAAACCGTCTATCGAATCTATGATAAACGCAACAACAAAGCCATGGCGGACATTATTGCCTTGGATGAAGAAACAATCGACGAAACCAAGCCCTATACCATTTTTCATCCGCTGTTTACGTGGAAGCGAAGAACGCTGGAAAACTTTTATGTCAAACCGATGCACAAAGAAATTTTCAAAAACGGAGAATTGGTATATGACATGCCGGATTTGTATGCGGCAAAGCAAAGACTGATCGATGAAAAAGAAACCTTTTGGCCTGCGGTGTTGCGGTTGAAAAACCCCTATGAATATCATGTGGATTTATCGCAGGAGCTTTGGAATTTAAAAAATAAATTAATGAATCAGGAGCATAATTGATGGCTGAAAATAAATTGACGGTAGGTGTCATATTCGGCGGAAAGAGCGGAGAGCACGAAGTGTCGCTGAACTCGGCGTTTCATGTGATAGAAGCAATTGACAGAAAAAAATATAACGTGGTGATGATTGGTATTACCAAAGAAGGCCAGTGGTATATCTATAACGGAAGCGCCGGAAAGGTGCGCAGAAATTCTTGGCAACAAGATGAAGAAAACATCATCCGTGAAGTAGACTTTATGGATCCTGAGGGGCCGATAGGGAAAATAGACATCTTTTTTCCGGTATTGCACGGACCCAACGGCGAAGACGGAACGATACAGGGCTTTTTTACGATTTTAAATAAACCCTATGTGGGCTGCGGCGTTTTTGCCTCTTCTGTGGGCATGGACAAAGTTGCCTCCAAAATTCTCTTTGAAAAAGCGGGGATACCCATTGTTCCTTATGTGGCGTTTTTTGGCGAAGAATGGGCGGTAAGTCAAGAAAAACTTACCGACCAAATGGAAAAAGAGTTGGGATATCCTGTTTTTGTAAAACCTGTGAATATGGGTTCCAGTGTCGGCATCAGCAAAGCAAAAAACAGACAAGAGTTGCAAGGAGCCATTGAAAACGCATTGTTGTATGATACAAAAATTTTAGCGGAAAAATTTGTCGACGGCAGAGAAATTGAATGTGCTGTGTTGGGCAATTTTCATGCCTCGGCCAGCACGCCCGGCGAAATCATTCCTTCGAGAGAGTTTTATGACTATGAATCAAAATACATGGACGGCGATGCCAGTCGCGTCGTGATTCCGGCAGAAATCACGAAAGAGCAGTCTGAAAAGGTTAAAGAATATGCCTTGAAAGCCTTTCGCGCCATTGACGGAAGCGGGCTTTGCAGAGCGGACTTTTTCATTGACAAAACAAACGGAAATCTATATATTAATGAAGTCAATACCATGCCCGGATTTACGGAAATCAGTATGTATCCGAAAATGGTTATGCATGACGGAAGTGACTATGCAACATTAATTGAAAAACTTATTGAACTGGGAATTGAAAAACATGAACAATATACACGAAAAAAAACCGAGCGATAACAATGTCTTTATCACCATCAAGGGCAATATGTCGCAGGGTGTCGGTGATGCGGACATCATTGAATTTTCCACGGAAGGAAAGTGGGAAAAACTGGGCGAAAGCCATTATTTGACCTATGAAGAGTCGAAAATATCCGGGTTGGAAGGCACGACGACGACCATTAAACTGGACGATGATGCCATGTCGGTCATGCGTATCGGCAATGTGAACTATACGATGAATTTTGCCAAAGGCGCAAAGAATTTCAATAAATATGAGACCAACTACGGGCCGCTGAACATGGGCATTTTGACCAATGACATCAAGGTGGTTTTTGAAAACAACCGCCTAAAGGGCATTACGTTGGACTATGATATGGATATTAACGGATCCAGTATCGGCAATAATATTGTGGACATTTGTGTCAATTAATAACAGAAAACAATTTGGAGAAAGTACATGAATATCCTGCAGCAATCAGCGCAGCAAATCATTTCTATGACGGTGGAAGCACTTGGCGCCCTGGGCGTGGCGTTTTCAGAGGAACAAGTGCGACTTGAAGTGCCTAAAGACAAGTCTTTCGGCGAGTTTTCGATCAACACGGCAATGCAGTTGGCCTCGAGGCTGCGCAAAAATCCGCGGCAGATTGCCGAAGAGATGATTGCCCATATGAAAACAGAGGGTACCTATGTGCAA
>CALFLU010000105.1 GCA_937880125.1 uncultured Eubacteriaceae bacterium | reverse complement strand
CGGGGGGCGCTTGCCTGATTGGGTTTTATGCGGGAAAAGGCACAACCGAAGAGACGGCGGAGCCGAATTTGAACGAGATGATCTGCCGGCTGGTGGAGTGGTTTGAGACCGAAGTTGCACAGCCCTACGGGGGCAGTGACTGCGCGTGTATTGTAGGGGATAAAAAAGAAAACATGCGGCTGGTATGTCCGAAAATCGTGCAAGGAGTATTTGAAAAGACGATGGAAATTTTAGAGGAAAACAACCTATGACAAAATCCGTCGGAGGATTGGTCTTGGCGGCGGGAATGTCTGCTCGCATGAAAAAATTTAAGCCTCTATTGCCCTTGGGCGGCAAGGTGATGATTCAGCAAACGGTGGAATCGCTGCTACAGGCAGAGATAAAAGACATTGTCGTGGTGCTGGGCAAAAATGCCGCACAAATCAAAGAAGCCCTTGCAGGCTATGACATTTGCTATGCTACAAATGCCGATTATGAAACCACGGATATGCTAAAAAGCATCCAAATCGGACTGGCGCTGTGCAGGGAAAAAGAGGCGCTGTTTGTGCTGCCTGCGGATATGCCGCTGGTGCGGGCAGAGACTCTTAAAGCGATGGTAAAACGTTTCTCTGAAAAAGAGATATCTGTTTTGTATCCCACTTATCAAGGAAAAAGAGGCCACCCGCCGTTGATTGCCAAAAAATGCTTTGCGATGATAGAAGGCTATAGGGCAGACGGCGGGCTTAGAGCCGTGTTGGCGGAGATAGAAAGTGAGGCGGACGAGATAGAGACAAGTGACATCGGGTGTGTGTTGGACGCGGATTATGAGCAGGATTATGTGCGATTGCAAGAAGTGCTGCAACTGCGGCAAAGGCAGGAGAGCAACGATGAATAAGCAAACGGCGTTTTTGGACACACAGAGCGTGTGCCCTGTGTGCCTGAAGGTGCTCACAGCAAAAATCAAAGAAAAAGACGGAGCCGTGTATCTGGAAAAACAGTGCAGAGAACATGGTTTTTTTTCGACGATGATTTGGCAAGACAGTTTGGCATCTTACCTCGCCTGGGAAAACAAGACGCCTGCAAGGGTGGCCCATGCCGTAAACAGCAGTGTTGAAAAAGGGTGTCCTTATGACTGCGGGCATTGTGAAAAGCACTTGCAAAAAACGTGCTGTATGCTCATAGAAGTCACCCATCGCTGCAATTTGCAGTGCCCCGTGTGTTTTGCCGATTCCAAGAAGAGCAGCGGGCAAAGAGACATGTCTTTGGAAGAAATCAGCGAGCAGCTGGAGTATTTGCTGCAGGCGGGCGGCGGTTTTAACATTCAGCTTTCGGGAGGGGAGCCCACCATCAGAGAGGATTTGCAAGAGGTTGTTTCGCTGGTAAAAGAGAAACGCTTTGCCTATGTGCAGCT
>CALFLU010000104.1 GCA_937880125.1 uncultured Eubacteriaceae bacterium | reverse complement strand
ACTGGTATCCCGCCATCATAGAATATTTTCACGCCCAATTCCTTACTGGCGGGATACCAGTTGGCCCAATAAAATTTTTCTCCCGAAACGGGAATCGTATAATCAATCGTTCCGTCGGGATTTCCTTCTCTGTTTATGCTTACTGACATTATTTTTCACCTCCAAATGTAGCGCTAAAGTCATATTCGGAAAATATTTTTTTCAATTCTTCCAACTGTACCAACACCGCCCTTCTTCATTGCAAGAAGCCGTGAATTACTTCAAAACCCGCCGGATGGTCTCTTCGTTCAAATAAGAGTCATAGTTTTTTCTTTTGGGTGAAATGGTCAATTTCCCGTTTTCTTTGCGAAATATTTCGCCACCTTCCGCCAATAGATAATCAACACCCAGAAAGTCCATATAGACTACCAATTCAAGCAATAAATCAATTCCCTTTTCAAAATGAGAATTAAACGGATACACGCTGAATCTGACATCTGCTTTAAACCCGTATGCCTCATTCATAAATTCTGCCCCTTCTTTGTCGTAATCCATAAACATTGTAAGCACATGCGTACCTATTGAGTAAGTATCCTTCTCTTTTGATTGCTGTGTTTCTGTACGGCTATTTAAAAATTGACCGACAGATTCTATATATTCTTCGTCTGTTCCCAATCCTCTTAATGCTAAAAAATAAGTGATGCTCATTTTTTACTCCTCTTTTCACCGTTGCCGTTTCGCCGCAAATCAACCTTGCCTTTAACCAGTCCGCCGTCCAAAATCTATTGTCACTTTATTGTATTCTTTCCATGCTGTTTCGGCAACCTGTTTTCACCTTTTTTGCAGCAATTCTTCCCCCTTGCCGCCTTTGGTGCTTTCCTCAACAGGGCTGGTTTTTCCGTCTTTTCTTGCACGGTGACGTTTATGTTTGCATACAACCGCCCGCACAACAAAAAAAGCACCCTCTCGGGTGCTTTTCACGGTCTGTTTTATTTATTCTTCTTCCTCTTCCGCATCCATAATATAACCGAGAAACTCCTCATGCAGCGCACTCTCACTCAATAACGATACCTCCGTATCCCCATTGATAACATCAATGCTGAATTCGTCCGATAAAGCGCTTCCGCCGTCCTCAAGCCCCTCAGCGCACATATATCTTCCTTTTCTCGTATTCGCAAATGCTACTGCCGCTTTGCACAAAGCAAAATTGTCCAAATCGGAACAAGTAAAATCGCCATAATCCAAAACATATCGCTTGCCTCCTTCTGTTTTGTTGTTCCACCCACCGACCATAACACCCTTCGCCCCGCGCGTCTCTGTTGTCAAAATACGTTCCGTTTATCTTTATTATATGTGGTGTTTTTTTCCTCTTCAACACATTTTCACCCCACAATGCACCGTTTTTATCCCCATTTTCTCAACAATCGCCCCCTATTCGCAGTATTTCGACATCCATTCGCGGCTCCATGCCCCATAAACACCCCCCCTCGCCCAGTCACCCTTTGCGTCACCGCTAATTTTATGCCACAAAACAAATTCCTCCCTTACGTTCCCATCACTCAACCCGCACTCCACTCAATTCCCATCGGACACCCCGCACATCATTTCCGCAATACCTATCACATAACCCACCTGCCTCTTTCAGTACCCATCGGACACCCCGCCATCACGCCTTCAATACATTTTCGACACCCCGCACATCTCTTCTAATACCTTTTGGACACACGCCATCTTTTGCGCCCCGCCTGCCACCGTTTGTCTGTTGACATCCGCGCCCGCTTGCGCTATATTATCCTCAAAAGTTGCTCGGTGTCGGGGTAATGCCCGTATAGAATCCGTGGGCTCCTCCTGAGGATTCGCACTGGGGACTTTTTTTATTTTTTCTCCTTTGCCCTGTTAATATCCGTTAACTGCACCGTTATCATTTCCACAATACCTATCATATGACCCGCATATCTTTGCCGCACATTTTTATACCCCCGCACCTACACCACCTCTTCCTGTGCCACCGCCGTGGCGTAGTTGTCAATGTTGCGCATGTCTTTTTCCAACGCCCGCGCCGCCTCGCTTACTTCTGCCTCTTCTTCCTTGTCCAAAGCCGACTTCACACCGCGCAGCAAACCGCCCGCCTCTCTCTGCCTC
>CALFLU010000103.1 GCA_937880125.1 uncultured Eubacteriaceae bacterium | reverse complement strand
GGCCGGGCTGGGCGTGGTGCTGGTGCCCACGCTGGTCTACGGGGTGAACCATCATCAAATCGGCGATATTATCGACTATGCGATAAAGCATATGCCTGCGGTGAGGGGCGTGCACTTTCAGCCCGTGAGTCTTTTTGGGCGTTATCCGAAAAATTTGACAGACAGGCCGCTGACACTGCCCTTTCTTATGCGAGAAATAGAAAAACAGACAGGGGGGCTTATCAGGCAAGAATATTTTGCCGGGGGCGGTGCGGAAAGCGCCTATTGCTCCCTGCTTGCCTCGGTGGTAATCATGGAAAACGGTACGGTCGTCTCCGCGGAAAAAGAAAAAGGGAATTGCTGTGATGCCACCATTGAAAAATCGCGAAAATATGTGGCAAAACAGTGGTCGGCAAGCGAAGAGAACCAAGGCAAAGAGGACGATGACAGCGAGGCCTTTGCCTCCTTAGATGCATTTTTAAAGCGCAGCAGTACGCACAAACTCATGATATCGGCGATGTTTTTTCAAGATGTCTATTCGCTGGATTTAAACCGACTGAGACAGTGCAAGGTGGGTGTGGCATCAGGGGAGAAAATCATTCCTTTCTGCGCGTATAATTTGACGGCACTTAACGGCAAAGCGCTGTATCGAAACAGCGGGGCGGCAAAATGAGACGCTCTGTGTTAGACAATTGGATTCAACAAAAGGAAGAAATCGCGGAGTTGAACAGAGCGAGCATTGAGGAAATGCAGCTAAAAAAAATCAACGCATTGTTTGCAAGAGTCAAGGAAAAGAGCGCGTATTATAGCTATCTGCCTGGAGGTATGGATTCTCTTGCGGATATGCAGGCCGTTGCGCTTTTGAGCGAAAGGCAACTGACGGCAAACCACCGGCAAATGCTGCTTTTATCGCAAAGTCGGGTTGAAAAAGTGATTACAATGTATTCGTCGGCCACCACGGGGCAGGCAAAGCGATTGTTTTTTTCGGAAGAGGATATTGAAAAAACCGTGGACTTTTTTGCCTGCGGGCTGAGAGAAATTGCAACTGAAGGTGACAGATGTCTGGTGTGGATGCCTGCAAATGCTGAGCACAGCGTGGGTGCATTGATTGCACGGGCGTTGGAGCGCATAAACGTTGCGGTCTTTTCGTGCTCTTTGGATGAAACCTTTGATGCTCTGGCTTGTTTGGTGGAAGAGAAAAAAATAAACTGCGCTGTTGCCATGCCTTTTAAAATGCTGTCACTGATGCGTTATGCCGATAAAATCGGTAAAAGCCTTCCGCTGAAGTCGGTGCTCATCAGCGCGGACAGCGCGCCGCCGTTTTTGAAAAAGGAGCTTGACGAGCGGTTTTCTCTGCATGTGATAGAACATTACGGTTTAAGCGAAAGCGGGCTGGGCGGTGCGGTGGAGTGCGGCGATAAAAGCGGGATGCACATTCGTGAAAATGACTTGCTGATTGAAATTACAGACGAAAAAGGAAATTGGGTGCGGGATGGACAGGAAGGAGAAATCGTGCTCACAACGCTTTGTCATGAGGCGATGCCGCTGATTCGCTATCGCACGGGGGATAAGGGAAAAATCAGCGCGCAGGCATGCGCCTGCGGCAGCACGTTGAAAAAATTGCAAAATGTGCGGCGTGAGGCGGTGTCAAATGAGATGAGCCCGTTAGACGCTGTTCTCTTTACTCGGGATGGCGTGTTGGATTATCGCGTGGCGCGGCAAGAAAAGCGGGTTACGATCGATATCGTGCTGACGGACAAAGCGGACAGAGAAGTAATCGAAAAAGAGTTGGAATACGTGATTTTGCAGAAGGGATGGGGCGTCAATATTGAAATTCATTGGCATACCGAAAAATGGCGGCGGCATGCACCGTATTACACAGCGAAAAGAAAAATAATGACAGAGTAGAAGTTATGTCATCAAACCGTTCAGATGGGCAAGAGCACGTTGAAACATCTCTTCGCGGTTTTGGCGGGTGACGGATAAAATGCGAACATTGGGATGATCGGCGATGGCCTTTGTCCAAGGGGCTTTATCGGGGCGGCACACGCCGAGAATGGGGATGTTCTCGTCCAGTGCAGTTAAGACGGCTTGCTGAAACACGGTTGCGTCTTTTTCCAGAAAAGAGCACTCGTCCATGACGAGCAGTTTTGCCCATGGCTTGCTGTCTTCGATATATTTTTTGCCGAGGGCATCAAATCGGCGGTTATAGACAAGGGGAGGAAGAGAGGGTTGTAACAAGGCGACGATGTTGTCGTCGTTTTTTATTTTTTGACACCCTGCCGCAGTCATATACAAAGCGCGGGGCTGGGAGGGGTCGCTATTGCAAAAATACGTTTGAAATCCGCCGGGGCAGATGCCAAGCTTTTCGAGGCAGCGACCAATGAGGGTGCTTTTGCCTGATTGGCTGTCTCCTTCCAAGAACAGATGCGTCATTTTACGGCTCCTTGTTTAATCGGTATGCGTTCATTATAGCATACAGTTTGATTGTATTGCATGCCGTAAAAGCAGGAAAAAGCTGTTGACGCGTGCAAACGATTTCTGTATAATGAACAGAGTATTATTCTCGCTTGAGTATAATAAGATTGACGAGGAATGTATGACTCGAAAACTAAAAGAAAATCGCAAAGTATTTCTCATCTTCCTATTGCTTGCGGTGTTGGTTGCAGCTTTTATTGTCTCGCTCGGATTGGGCAGATACCCGATTCGCATCAAAGAGATTTTAGGAATTTTGGGGTCGAAATTTTTTTCTGTTGAGCCGTTTTGGGACAGCAGCGCGGAAGATATTTTGTTTCGCGTTCGCCTGCCGCGCATTGTGCTAGCCTGTTTGGTAGGGGCTTCGCTGGCTGTTGCCGGGGCGTCGTACCAGGGTATTTTTCAAAACCCCATGGCCTCTCCCGACATTTTGGGCACCTCTGCGGGGGCTTCTTTTGGCGCGGCTCTTGCAATTATGTTTTTTGCACAAAGAGGCGCCATTGCGCTGGGTGCCTTTGTATCAGGCATGATTTCAGTCGCTTTTGTTTTCTTGGTAAGTCGCAAGACAAAAGGAAACCGCATTTTGGGCCTGGTGCTCTCGGGCATCATGGTCAGCTCGCTGTTTACCGCGGGAGTGTCTTATCTCAAGTTGGTGGCGGATCCTGCCGACCAGCTGCCGTCCATTACCTATTGGTTGATGGGCAGCCTGGCAAGTACGAGTTTGAACGACTTGAAGTTTGCGCTGCTGCCTATGCTCATCGGCATTGTGCCGTTGTTTTTGCTTCGCTGGCAGATTAACGCACTCACTATGGGCGAAGAAGAAGCGAGAACCATGGGGGTAAACACAAAAGCCGTGCGCGTAACGGTGATACTCTGTGCAACCCTTGTGACCGCTGCCAGTGTATCGGTCAGCGGCGTAATCGGTTGGGTGGGGTTGGTGATTCCCCATTTGTGCAGACGCATGGTCGGCAACAATTATCAATATCTGCTGCCGGCTTCGCTCGTAACCGGTGCACTGTTTTTGCTTTGTGTGGACAACATTTCGCGCAATGCGTTGAGTACGGAAATACCGATTGGGATATTGACTGCGGTGATCGGCGCTCCTTTCTTTATGTATTTGTTGACGAGAAAGGAGGAACAATATTGAGCCTGGAAGTAATGGAACTGTCTTATCGGTATGGTGAACGAAAAATATTGGAAAACATTTCTTTTGAACTGCAGTTTGGTCAATTTACTTGCCTGATTGGGCCCAACGGTGTGGGCAAAACCACCTTAATGCGCTGTATTCTCAGATTGCTCACGGATTATGAAGGAAAAATATGTATAGACGGCAAAAGTATTAAGGACATTTCAGCAAAACAGCTTGCGCAACAAATGGCCTACATTCCGCAGCTGCATACACCGATGTTTAATTCCAGCGTACTGGATATGACGATTATGGGAACCATCGCCAGCCTGCCCAATTTTTCTTCGCCGAAAGAAAAGCAAAGAAAAATTGCTCTGCAAGCACTGGAAAAAATGGGACTGTTGCATTTGAAAGACAGGGGCTTTATGCAAACCAGCGGCGGAGAGCGACAGCTGACGTTGATTGCGCGGGCGCTGGCACAACAAGCCAAAATATTAATCATGGATGAAGCTACGGCAAACTTGGATTTCGGAAATCGCTTTCGCGTGCTGGAACAAGTAAAACAACTGACGAAAGAAGGATACTGTATTTTTATGACAACCCACCACATCGATGAGGTGTTGTTGTTTGCAGACAAGGTTGTTGCGCTGCAAGAAGGCAAAAAAATTGCAGACGGCAGACCGCGTGAGGTGGTTGACGAAGCATTGATGCGGCGTTTGTATCAAGCGGAAGTGGAAATGGTTGGTGCCCACGATGGGCAAACACAGATTTGTATACCCAAGAGAGGTGAAAAATAATCATGAAGAAGGAGAACAGGAGAATGAAAAAAAAGATAGGGTTAATAGTTCTAACGATTGTTTTGATGGTGGCAATGGTGCTGCCACTTGGCGCTTGCCAGGCAAAGACAGATCCATCGGGTGAAAAAACGATAGCATTCGTGGACTCGGCAGGCAGAACCGTAAATTTGCCACAAAACATCGAACGCATAGCGCCCTCAGGGGCACTGTCACAGATTGTGCTTTTTTCGTTGGCGCCTGATAAGCTCGTAGGCTTGACAGGAAAATGGACGAATGATGCGGAGCTCTACATAGACCAAAAATATCTGGATCTTCCTGTACTCGGACAGTTTTATGCCACGGGGGATTTGAATCTGGAGGTATTGGCGGCGGCAAATCCGCAGGTGATTATTGATATCGGTGAAAAAAAGGCGACGACTGTGGAAGATATGGATAAGATTATGGATCAGGTGGGGATTCCGACCATTTTTATTGAGGCCACAACAGAGACAATGCCGGCTGCTTATGAAAAATTGGGTGAGTTGTTGGGCATGAAAAAAGAAGCAAAAACACTGTCTGCCTATTGCGAAGAAATATATTCCGGAACCAAAAAGACCATGGAACAAATCGGAGAAGCGGGGAAGGTAAACATTTTGTATTGCCTGGGCGTATCGGGGCAAAACGTCATTGCCAAAGGGTCGTTTCATGGGGAAGTTATTGACTTGATGACCAACAACATGGCAGTGGTTGAAAATGTGAGCGGCAAAGGAAACGGCAACGAGGTGTCCATGGAGCAAATTATTCAATGGAATCCGGATTATATCATTTTTGCGCCGGGTAGTATTTATGCCACGGTAAAGGATGATGCGGTTTGGAAAAACCTCAAGGCCATTCAAAGCGGAAATTATTATGAAGTGCCCTTTGGACCCTATAACTGGTTGGGTTTTCCGCCCTCGGTCAATCGCTATATGGGTATGACTTGGTTAGGCGAGTTGTTGTATCCCGAAGAATTTGATTATGATTTGTACCAGGAAGCAAAACGGCACTACAAATTGTTCTATCACTGCGACTTAACGCAGGAGATGTATGATGCGCTGATGAAAAATGCGCTGAGTCGATGACGGTAGCGATATGACAAAAAAATTATCCGCAACCGTGCGGTTGTGCTTGTCGGCATCTGAAGATTTTTCCGCCGCCTTTGGGCCGGGCACGGCGCAGTTGCTGCGCGGCATTGAAAAAAACCATTCTTTAAATCAAGCGAGCAAAGAAATGGGCATGGCTTACAGCAAGGCCTGGAAAGCACTGAAAAAAACGGAGCAACAGTTGGGTTTTGAGTTGATTGTCAGGTGCGGAGCGAAAGGATCAATGCTGACTGAAAAAGGCAAAGCCATGCTGGCGCTGTATGATACAACGCTTAAAGCTGTGCAAGAAGCGGCAAAAGATGTGTTGGAAAAAGAAAATATTTGATAAAAAACTTGAAAATGTGTTATCAAATAGGGTATAAATAATAAGCAATCTGTTAGGCAGGATAGGCGAAAACGCCTTTCCTGCTTACTTTTCCGTAAAAAATAAAAAAAAGCTTGCATTTTGAGTGAATTTATTATATCTTATTTAAGCTGCACTATTATGCGAAGATGCGGAAGGTTGCCGCTGCGGCGGGTAATTTCCGCGGAGTATGTCCGCAAAAGCAATCGGGCGAATGAAAAACTACACAAAATAAGTCAAAAAAAAGCGGGTGAACACCCGGCAGCGTGTAGGACAATCGCTCCGAAAACTAGCAGAACAGTTTGAGGAGGAAACAAAGTATGGCAACACAAAAAATCAGAATCAGGCTCAAAGCCTACGACCACATGCTGATTGACCAATCAGCAAAGAAAATAGTAGAGACAGCAAAACGAACAAACGCAGATGTATCAGGTCCTATTCCGCTTCCTACCGAAAAGGAAGTCATCACCATCTTGAGAGCGGTGCACAAGTATAAAGATTCTCGTGAGCAATTTGAAATTCGCACACACAAAAGATTGATTGATATACTCAACCCCTCGCAAAAAACGGTAGATGCATTGATGAAATTGGATTTGCCGGCGGGTGTGGATATTGAGGTCAAACTGTAATTATGATTATTTGTGAAAATAATCCGCTAATCAGGAGGTATTAATTACATGAAAAAAGCAATTATCGGAACAAAAGTAGGAATGACGCAAGTGTTTACGGAAGATGGCGCCATGGTGCCGGTGACGGTGATCAAAGCCGGACCTTGCACGGTTGTGCAAATCAAAACAATGGAAAATGACGGATACAGCGCCGTTCAGTTGGGCTACGGAGACAAAAAAGTAAACAGAACCAACAAATGTCAGCAAGGACATCATGCAAAAGCAGGCGTGGAGCCTAAAAAAGTGCTCAGAGAAATGAAGTTTGAAAATGCCGAAGAATATAACTTGGCAGATGAAATAAAAGTGGACATCTTTGAAGCCGGCGATTATGTGGATGTTACGGGAACCAGCAAAGGAAAAGGCTTTCAGGGCGCAATTAAGCGACATGGTTTTGGCAGAGGGCCGATGAAACACGGTTCAAAATATCACAGAAAAGCAGGTGCCATGAGTGCGGCGACCACCCCCCACAGAGTGTGGAAAGGCAAGAAATTGCCCGGACAGATGGGTTCGGTGCGCTCTACGGTTCAAAATCTTGAAGTCGTTAAGGTGGACGTGGACAAAAACGTATTGCTGGTAAAAGGTGCAATCCCCGGTTTTAAGGGCAGCGTCGTTACAGTAAGAGAAACCGTAAAATAGCATACTGAAAGTCCATCGTAAAGGAAGGAGAAAAAAATGCCGAAAATTGATGTTTTAAACATAAAAGGTGAAAAAGTTGATGAGGTCACGCTAAGTGATGAAATATTTGGGATTGAACCCAACGAGGCGCTGGTGCATCAAGTGGTTGTGGCGCAGCTTGCGAACAAACGACAAGGTACACAGTCTGCAAAAACCCGTGCGGAAGTGCGCGGTGGCGGCAGAAAACCCTGGCGCCAAAAGGGAACGGGCCGCGCACGTGCCGGCACGATTCGAAGCCCGCTGTTTGCGGGTGGCGGTGTGATTTTTGCGCCGAAACCGAGAGATTACAGCCAACATGTTAACAAAAAAATGAGAAGATTAGCGATGAAGAGCGTTTTCTCGGCAAAATACAATATGAATGAGTTGATTGTACTCGATAAACTGGAATTGACTCAAGCCAAAACAAAAGAAATGGCATCGGTGCTCAAAACACTGAACACCGAAAAAGCGCTGATTGTTCTTGACAACATGAACGAAAACGTGATTCGCAGCGCAAAGAACATTCCCGCTGTGCAAACGGCACAAGTCAATACCATTAACACCTATGACATGCTGAAATATGATTATTTGATATTGACAGTGGACTCTTTGAAAAAAATCGAGGAGGTGTATAGCTAATGAATAATCCCCACGATATTATTTTAAAACCGCTGATTACTGAACGCAGTATGATGCAAACGGAAGAAAAAAAATATACATTTAAAGTGGACAGAAACGCAAACAAGTATCAAATCAAAGATGCGATTGAAGAAATTTTTGATGTGCAAGTTGAAAAAGTAAGCGTGATGAACATGCAGGGAAAAGTAAAACGAATGGGGCGTACACAAGGCAGACGAGCGAGCTGGAAAAAGGCGATCATTAAGCTGACCCCCGGCAGCAAAGAAATCAAGCTGTTTGAAAATGTGTAAGCAAAACAAGGGAGGTAATGAATAATGAGTATAAAACATTATAAGCCGACGTCCCCGGGCAGAAGAGGAATGAGCGTATCTTCGTTTGAAGATATTACAAAAACAGAGCCTGAAAAGAGTCTGGTGACGAAACTTTCAAAAAACGGCGGTCGCAATACCTATGGCAGAATCACCGTGCGTCATAGAGGGGGCGGCGAAAAAAGAAAGTACAGAATTGTAGACTTTAAAAGAAACAAAGACGGCGTGCCGGCTACGGTTAATGCCATTGAATATGATCCGAACAGAAGTGCCAATATTGCGTTGTTGTTTTACGCTGACGGCGAAAAAAGATACATCTTGGCACCCAACGGGTTAAAGGTCGGCGACAAAATCGAAAGCGGTGTAGGCGCCGATATCAAAGTAGGCAACTGCTTGCCCTTGGAAAATATTCCCGTGGGCACAGTGGTACATAACATCGAATTAAAATCCGGCAAAGGCGCGCAAATGGCGCGTTCGGCAGGTGTGTTTGTGCAGTTAATGGCAAAAGAAGGAAAATATGCCACGCTGCGCATGCCCAGCGGAGAAGTGCGCGAAGTGCGCAAAGAATGCCGTGCCACCATTGGCCAAGTGGGCAATGTAGAACACGAAAACATCACCATCGGCAAAGCGGGCCGAACAAGACATATGGGCTTTCGTCCGACGGTTCGTGGGGTTGTTATGAATCCCTGCGACCATCCGCACGGCGGCGGTGAAGGAAAAGCGCCCATTGGCAGACCCGCACCGGTAACACCATGGGGCAAACCCACTTTGGGATATAAAACAAGGAAGAAAAACAAGCCTTCCAGCCAATATATTGTAAGAAGAAGAAACGAGAAGTAATGAAAGGAGCAAGGAGATAACAATGAGCAGAAGTATGAAAAAAGGTCCCTATGTCGATGCCAAACTCTTAAAAAGAGTTGAGGAAATGAATGAGACCGGAAAAAAACAAGTACTGAAGACCTGGTCTCGCAGCTCCACGATTTTCCCGCAAATGGTAGGGCATACCCTTGCGGTGCATGACGGAAGAAGACATGTTCCCGTTTATGTAACAGAAGATATGGTTGGTCACAAACTGGGTGAATTTTCGCCGACGCGCACTTTTAGAGGGCATGCAGGCGACAGAAAAACTAAATTGAGATAGGATGAGAGGAGCTGAGTAATCAATGGAAGCAAGAGCTACCGCAAAACATTTGCGCATTTCGCCTCTCAAAGTAAAGAGAGTTACCGATTTAATCAAAGGAAAGAACCTGAAAGAAGCCAAAGACATTTTAGAATTTACATCCAACAATCGCGCTTCTCACTATGTGAAAAAAGTTGTCAATTCAGCAGCTGCGAATGCTGAAAACAACCATAATATGAATGTTGACAGTTTATATGTGTTTCATGTATCGGCCAATCAGGGAAAAATGATGAGACGATACAAGGCGGGATCAATGGGACGCGCCAATCCGATTATCCACAGAACCACACATATTACTGTTGTACTGAAAGAAAGAGAATAGGGAGGTTTGTTGAATGGGACAAAAGGTTAATCCCCGCGGTTTAAGAGTAGGCGTAATCAAAGACTGGAATGCGAGATGGTATGCGAAAGACAGAGATTTTGCAGATCTGTTAATCGAAGACAACAAAGTAAGAAAATATATCAAAGAAAAACAATATAAAGCAGGTATTTCACGCGTTGAAATCGAACGCTTTGCCGGAAGAATTCGTATTTTCATTTATACGGCGAAACCCGGAATGATCATCGGAAAAAGCGGCGAAAGCATTGAGCAATTGAAAAAAGAACTTCAGGCTATGACCGGCAAAGAAATTATCATGAACATCATGGAAGTAAAAAACATCGATTGCGACGCACAGCTGGTAGCGGAAACCATCGCACAACAGATTGAAAAGAGAACGTCGTATCGACGCGCGATGAAGCAAGCCATCAGCAAGGCGTTAAAGGGCGGCGCGGAAGGAATCAAAACCAATGTGGCCGGAAGATTGAACGGTGCGGACATTGCGCGCAGTGAGCATTACAGCGAAGGCAACGTGCCGTTGCAAACGCTTCGTGCGGATATTGATTTTGGGTTTGCCGAAGCAGATACCACTTATGGAAAAATCGGCGTAAAGGTATGGATCAATCGGGGCGAAGTTTTGGGAGAAAAGAAAGACAAAGAATAAGTGGATGTTTGACAGGCAAGCAGATACGTTAGGAGGAAACTGAAATGTTAATGCCGAAAAGGGTAAAATACAGACGAGTGCATCGAGGCAGAATGTCGGGTGAAGCAACTCGTGGCAATAAAATATCTTATGGCGAATACGCAATCGTGGCTTTAGAAGCAGGTTGGATTACATCGAACCAAATCGAATCGGCCCGTATTGCAATGACCCGATATATGAAAAGAGGCGGAAAGGTATGGATTAAGATATTTCCTGATAAATCCGTTACCAAAAAACCCGCTGAAACACGAATGGGCTCGGGCAAAGGCTCGCCGGAATACTGGGTAGCCGTGGTAAAACCGGGCAGAGTAATGTTTGAAGTGGCAGGTGTTGATGGAGAAATTGCCAGAGAAGCGATGCGACTGGCAAGAAACAAACTGCCGATTAAGACAAAATTCATTGCCAAAGAAGAAATGGAAGTGGGTGGTGAAGAATAATGAAAGCAAGAGAACTTCACGAAATGACGGATAAAGAACTGCGGGAACAGTTGACGAGCATTAAAGCCGAATTATTCAACTTAAGATTCCAGCAGGCAACGGGACAATTGGAAAATCCCATGCGTATTAAAGAAATAAAGAAAGATTATGCCAGAGTAAAAACAATTCTTCATCAGCGAGAATTGAAAACTGTGGACGCTTAAACAGGAGGAGACGCAGATGGAGAGAGGGAATAGAAAAGTACGTGTCGGAAAAGTCGTATCAGACAAAATGGACAAGACGATTGTCGTCGCTGTACAACGAGTTGCAAAGCATCCTGTTTATAAAAAACGTGTGAAAAGCACAGAAAAGTTTAAAGCGCACGATGAAACCAACCAATGCGGAATCGGCGATACCGTGCGAATTATGGAAACCAGACCGTTGAGCAAAGACAAAAGATGGCGTGTGTTGGAAGTTGTTGAAAAAGCCAAATAAACTGATGCACAAGGAGGAAAAAAGATGTTACAACAAGAGAGCAGATTAAAAATCGCCGACAACACAGGTGCAAAAGAGATTTTGTGTATCAGAGTATTAGGCGGTTCAAGAAGAAGATACGCCAACATCGGAGATGTCATTGTGGCGACAGTTAAAAGTGCATCCCCGGGTGGTGTTGTTAAAAAAGGTGACGTGGTCAGAGCGGTTGTTGTGCGCTCTACACGCGGAGTAAGACGCCGCGACGGAAGCTATATTAAATTTGACCAAAATGCAGCGGTCATTATCAAAGACGACCTTCAGCCGAGAGGAACGCGTATTTTCGGGCCGGTCGCCAGAGAACTCAGAGACAAGAAATTCATGAAGATCATATCTCTTGCTCCTGAAGTACTGTAGGGAGGAAAAATATGCAAAAGAAACTTCACGTGAAAAAAGATGATACAGTTATGGTCATAGCGGGCAAGGACAAAGGAAAAACAGGAAAAGTGATTCAAACCAGCCCCAAAGATGACAAAGTGTTGGTGGAAGGTATAAATATTCTCACCAGACACATGAAACCGCGAAAAGAAAACCAACAGAGCGGTATATTTAAACAAGAAGGTACCATTCACGCATCCAATGTGCTACTCTATTGCCCGAAGTGTAAAAAAGGTGTGCGCACCGGCAAAAAAGTTTTAACAGACGGCAGCAGAGTCAGAGCATGCAGCAAATGCGGTGAGACTTTCGACAAGTAGTCGGCGAAAGGAGACAATATGGCCAGATTAAGAGATAAATACAAAGATGAAATTATGCCAGCGCTCATGACAGAGTTTTCATACCAAAATGTGATGCAGGTTCCGAAGTTGGAAAAAGTGGTTGTGAACATGAGGTTGGGAGACTGCAAAGACAATCCGAAGTTGATGGAATCGGCAGTGGCGGAACTGGCGCAAATAACAGGACAAAATCCTGTTGTCATCAAAGCTAAACGCTCCGTGTCGAACTTTAAGCTGAGAGAAGGAATGAACATTGCTGCAAAGGTGACGTTGCGTAGCGATAAGATGTACGAATTTGTGGATAAGTTGTTTAACATTGCGCTTCCCAGAGTTCGTGATTTTCGAGGCGTGAACAACAACGCATTCGACGGACGCGGCAACTACACACTTGGCGTGAAAGAGCAATTGATTTTTCCTGAAATCAATTATGATAAAATCGAAAAATTAAGAGGCATGGACATAGTGTTTGTAACAACGGCAAGGACCGACAAAGAGTCTTTTGAGTTGTTAAAACAGCTTGGAATGCCGTTTAGTAAATAAGAAGGAGTGTGTGCGAGATGGCAAAAAAAGCGATGAAATTAAAGCAGCAAAGAGAACCGAAATTTTCCACAAGAGCTTACACGCGATGCAGAATATGTGGCAGACCTCATGCAAACTTGCGCAAATTCGGCATTTGCAGAATTTGCTTTAGAGAATTGGCATACAAAGGTGAGATTCCGGGAGTGAAAAAAGCCAGTTGGTAAGAAAACCCGAAAAGGAGGCAAATAAAAATGGTAATGACTGATCCGATCGCAGATATGCTGACAAGAATAAGAAATGCAAACAATGCGGGACATACAAAAGTACAGATACCGTCTTCAAATATAAAGAAATCCATAGCTGAAATCCTGTTACAGGAAGGCTATATCAAGTCGTATGATGTAAAAGACGACGACAAGCAAGGCATGATTACGGTAAGTTTGAAATATCTCGATGACAAACAAAGAGTCATCAAAGGACTGAAAAGAATATCAAAACCGGGGCTGAGAATCTATGCAGGCAAAGATGAATTGCCGAAAGTGTTGAACGGACTCGGGGTTGCAATCATTTCCACATCAAATGGCATTATGACCGATAAGTCAGCCCGCAAAAGCGGTCTGGGCGGCGAAGTCATTTGTTATGTATGGTAAGGCGTAAGGAGGGTATAACATGTCTAGAATAGGTAAAATGACCATAGAGATTCCCGCCGGCGTCGAAGTCAAAAAAGACGGACATACCATTGTGGTAAAAGGACCCAAAGGGGAATTGAAACAAACGTTTTTTCAAGGAATTGAATTTGAAGAAAAAGACAAAGTAATTACGGTTACAAGAGAAAACGACGAAAAGAAGCTGCGTGAATTGCACGGTCTTTCGAGAATGCTTTTGGCAAACATGGTTACGGGTGTCAAAGACGGGTTTAAAAAAGAGTTGGAGATTATCGGTGTAGGCTACAGAGCAAGCAAGCAAGGCAACAAACTTGTATTGAACCTCGGCTACTCGCATCCGGTTGAAATGGAAGATCCGCAGGGCATTGAAACCGCAATGGAAGGAAACAACAAAATCATCGTTTCCGGCATTGACAAGCAAAAGGTGGGTGCTTATGCAGCGATTATCAGAGAAAAAAGACCGCCGGAGCCCTATAAAGGCAAAGGAATTCGCTATGCGGGCGAAGTCGTCAAACGCAAAGAAGGAAAAACAGGGAAAAAATAAAGGGGTGTAGAATATGATTAAAAAACCGGAAAAAAACAAAGACAGACGCAAAAGACATTACCGTGTAAGAAACAAAATCAGCGGCACTCCCCAGCGACCGAGGCTGAATGTTTTTCGAAGCAATAAACATATCTATGCGCAAATCATCGATGACATCAACGGCACAACGTTGGTAGCGGCTTCGACAAAAGAAAAAGAAGTTGCGGATCAAATAGCACAAGCAACGAAAAAAGAAGCGGCAAAAGCAGTGGGCAAAGCTGTGGCGCAAAAGGCGATTGATAAGGGCATTGAGACGGTTGTTTTTGACCGCAGCGGATATATCTATCACGGCAGAGTCAAAGAACTTGCAGACGGCGCGCGAGAAGCCGGACTGAATTTCTAAGGGAGGAAAACACATGAGTGAAAAAATAGATGCGACAACTTTGGATGTAACAGAAAGAGTTGTTCAGATCAACAGGGTTACCAAAGTGGTAAAAGGCGGAAGAAACTTTCGTTTCAGCTGTTTGGTGGTTGTGGGAGACGAAAACGGTCATGTAGGCGTGGGAACGGGAAAAGCTGTTGAAATTCCCGAGGCGATTCGAAAAGGCATTGAAGACGCAAAGAAAAACATGATTAAGGTGCCCATGGTCAAAACAACGATACCACATGAAGTCATTGGAAGATTCGGCGCGGGAAAAGTGCTGATGATGCCGGCAGGAAAAGGTACCGGTGTTATTGCCGGGGGTCCGATTCGTGCGGTATTGGAATTGGCAGGCGTAAAGGATATTCGAACCAAATCCTTGGGCTCCAACAACGCCAACAACATGGTTGCAGCTACAATGCAGGGACTGCGTGCACTGACAACAGTGGAAGAAGTAGCCGGCAGAAGAGGAAAGCATCCATCAGAAATCCTGGAATAGAGGTGTGCGAAATTGAAAAAAACAAATAAACAGCTGAAGATTACGTTAAGAAAGAGCAAAATCGGAAGGCTCCAAAATCAAATTGCGAACCTTCAGGCTCTTGGATTGAGCAAAATCGGCAGCAGTGTAATCAAAGAAGATACTCCGCAAACAAGAGGAATGATTGAAAAAGTCAGTTTTATGCTGGATGTGGAAGAAATATAGGAGGTGTGGCTGATGAAGTTGCATCAATTAAAGCCTGCAGAAGGCTCAAAGACACCGAAAACAAGAAAAGGAAGAGGAACAGCCAGCGGACTGGGTAAAACGGCCGGCAGAGGACAAGACGGACAAAAGTCGCGTTCGGGCGGCAAAGTGCGCGTTGGTTTCGAAGGCGGTCAAATGCCTTTGGCGAGAAGACTTCCCAAAAGAGGCTTTACGAACAAACGATTCAAAACCATTTATGCAATTGTGAATGTAGAGCAGCTGAATGTATTTGAAAAAGGAACAGAAATTAACGAAGCGGTTCTTGTGGACGCAGGAATCGTGAAAAATAATTATGACGGAATCAAAATCCTGGGCAGAGGCGAAATCAACGTTCCTCTGACAGTGGTGGCGGACAAAATCAGCAAGAGTGCAGCAGAAAAAATTCAGGCAGCCGGTGGAAAGGCTGAGGTGGTCTAAATGCTCGAGACCCTGAAGAATACCTGGAAAATTCCCGAAACCAGAAGACGTATCATTTTTACGATTGTGATGCTTTTGATTTATAGAGCGGGCAGCTTTATTCCCGTGCCCTATATTGACAAAGCGCAATTGGCATCAATCGTAAAAGGAAACGGCATGTTCGGATTGATGGATATTGTATCAGGCGGAAACTTCAGCAATTTTACCATTTTTGCAATGAGCATTACACCGTACATCAACGCATCCATTATTATGAATCTGTTGACAATGGTAATTCCTTCATTGCAGAGGCTGCAGCAGTCCGGAGAAGACGGCAGACGAAAAATCACACAATATGTGCGTTATTTGACCATGGGTTTGGCCCTGATTCAAGCGTTGGGGTTGGTTATCGGCTATCGAAACCTGTTGGTTCCCGATACGTTGCTTACAAGAACCATTGTGGGCATTACGATAACAGCCGGTACGGCGCTGTTGATGTGGATGGGTGAAGAAATTACGGAAAAAGGTATCGGGAACGGTATTTCGCTGATTATCTTTGCCAGCATCGTATCGCGCATTCCGGCATTGTTTGTGACCACTTACGAGTATTTGCAAAACGGAACACTGTCTGTGTTTATGTTAATTGGCGCAATTGTCTTTGTAATCGCAGCAATCATAGCCATTGTAGCGGTGACCGAAGGGCAGAGAAAAGTGCCTGTGCAGTATGCAAAGCGCGTGGTGGGACGAAAAATGTATGGCGGTCGAAATACGTCAATACCGCTCCGCATGAACCAAGCCGGGGTAATTCCCATTATTTTCGCCAGCTCTTTGACGATGTTTCCGAGCATTTTGGCAAGCTTTTTCCCCAACTCGAGATTTTTTGTATGGATGGCGGAAGCCTTTAAATGGGGCGGCGTCACCTCGACCATTACTTATATTTTGTTTATTATTTTGTTCACGTTCTTTTATACCAGTGCGGTGTTTAATCCGCATGACGTGGCAAACAACTTAAAGAAATACGGTGGATTTATACCGGGAATCAGACCCGGAGCGCCCACCGCTGACTATATCAAAAGAGCTATGAATCGACTGACAATGGCAGGCGGTCTGTTTTTGGCAGTAATTGCCACGTTGCCGATTTTCTTGGGCAATGCCATGGGCATCAACTTGCAGTTTTCGGGAACCAGTCTTTTGATTGTAGTGGGTGTTGCGCTGGATACCGTAAAGCAATTGGAACAGCAATTATTAATGAGAAATTATTCAGGTTTTCTGAAATAAAGGAGGTGTATGCGGATGAATATTATTTTGTTAGGACCTCCCGGTGCCGGCAAAGGCACGCAGGCGGCGTTTATCACACAGCTTAAAAAAGTACCGCATATCTCAACGGGAGATATTTTCAGAAGCAATGTAAAAGAAGGCACTGCCTTGGGCAAGAAAGTACAAGGTTACATGGATCAAGGGCTTTTGGTGCCGGATGAAGTGGTTGTAGAACTGATAGCCGACAGGCTCACATGGCCTGATGTGCAAAAGGGTTTTATGTTGGACGGCTTTCCCCGCTCCATTACCCAGGCAAAGGCGTTGGAAGAGACGCTGGATGCAATGGGCAAAAAAATTGATGCGGTAATCAATATCGAAGTGGATTTTTCGATTTTGACGGAACGCATCACAGGGCGCAGGGTGTGCAAAAACTGCGGCGCCACGACACACATAAAATACCTTGATGACAAGGCCGAAAACAAGTGCACCGAGTGTGGCGGAGAACTCTATCAACGCGCTGATGATTCAGAAGAAACCGTGAAAAAAAGACTGGTTGAATATGAAGAAAAAACGCATCCGTTGACAGAATATTATCGAGAAAAAAATGTACTCATCAACATTGACGGACAGCAAGACATCAAAGATGTTACACACGACATAGAAAGCGCTTTAAAATAGATGATCACGATCAAATCAGAACGAGAAATTGACTTGATGCGAAGAGCGGGAAAGGTAACGGCACTGGCCCACCAAGCGGTGGCAGAAAATATTCGACCGGGGATAATGACCTTGGAATTGGATAAAATTGCGGAAGAGGTTATCAGAAGCCACGACTGCACACCGGCCTTTTTGCACTATCAGGGTTATCCTGCTTCTGTCTGTATTTCGATCAATGAGGAGATTGTTCACGGGATTCCTTCCACGAGAGTGTTGAAGGAAGGGGATATTGTAAGTGTGGACATTGGCGCAATTTACAAAGGCTACTTTGGCGATGCGGCAAACACTTATCCGGTAGGGGCAGTTTCTGCGGAGGCGCAGCGTCTCATAGACGTGACGAAACAAAGTTTTTGGCAAGGTGTTGAATATGCCAAAGCCGGAGCAAGGTTGGGAGACATCTCACATACAATTCAAGCTTATGTGGAAGCAAACGGCTTTTCGATTGTGAGAGACTATGTGGGACACGGTATTGGTTCGGCGATGCATGAGAGTCCGTCTATTCCCAATTATGGCACAGCAGGCAGAGGTGTGGTATTAAGAGAAAATATGACACTGGCCATTGAGCCTATGGTAAACCAGGGAACACACGAAGTAAGGGTGCTGGATGACGGATGGACGGCGGTGACACTGGACAATAAACTTTCGGCGCACTATGAACATACACTGCTGATAAAATCGGACACATACGAAATTTTGACAATGGGTCATTAGATAAGGTATAATTATAATGTTACGGTATTTATCAATTGGACAACTGGTAAAACCCCTCGCCGGGAGAGACAAAAATCGCTGGATGGTTGTCGTAGAAGTTATCGATGAAGACTATGTTCTTTTGGCAGACGGCAAAATGCGAAAAGTTGAAAAGCCTAAGAAAAAGAAAATAAAGCATTTGTCGAAGAGCAACACAATATTTGAAGACATTCTTCAGCAAATCATTCAAGGCAACTTGACAAACCACGCAATCAGAAAAAAAATCGCCGTGCAAAACGGAGAAGATAAAGATAAGGGAGATGAAAAGAGCGATATATGAGTAAAGAAGATGTTATTGAACTGGAAGGTACAGTTACAGAGGCAATGCCAAATACGATTTTTAAGGTAAAGCTTGAAAATGACCATGAAATCATCGCTCATATTTCCGGGAAGCTGCGAATGAATTATATAAAAATATTGCCCGGGGACAGAGTAATCGTGGAACTTTCTCCATATGATTTGACCAAGGGCAGAATCATATGGCGCGGAAAAAGCAGATAGAAGGAGGAAACAACATGAAAGTGAGACCGTCGGTAAAACCGATCTGTGAGAAATGCAAAGTCATCAAACGAAAAGGCAAAGTGATGGTGATTTGCGAAAATGTAAAACATAAGCAACGACAAGGATAATTTTGCTCGCAAAGAAAAACAAGGTGCGGCTGAGTATCTATACTAACCTTGTTTTCTATATATAAAATAAAAATAAGACAAAATAATTTTAAATTTTTAAATGGAGGTGTAACTGCTGATGGCGAGAATAGCCGGCGTAGATTTACCACGAGATAAACGAGTTGAAATTGGGCTTACTTATATTTATGGAGTAGGCAAAAAAACATCTCAAAATATACTTGCTCAAACGGGCGTGGATCCCAATACCAGGATCAAGGACTTAACGGAAGACGAAGTTAACAAAATAAGAGCGCTGATCGATCAAGAATATGCTGTTGAGGGCGATTTGCGACGTGAAGTGCAATTAAACGTAAAACGTTTGATGGAAATCGGCTGTTATAGAGGCATGCGACATCGAAAAGGGCTCCCTGTGCGCGGACAAAAGACAAAGACAAATGCCAGAACACGCAAGGGACCCAAAAAGACTGTCGGAAGAAAGAAAAAGTAAAGGAGAGCGGCTATAATGGCAGTAAAAAAGACGGTTAAAACAAGAAGAAAAAAAGTTAAAAAGAATATCGAGCGCGGACAGGCGCATATCAAATCGAGTTTTAATAATACCATTGTGACCATTTCGGATGTTGCAGGCAATGCAATTTCCTGGGCAAGCGCAGGCGAAATGGGGTTTAAAGGCTCCAGAAAAAGTACGCCTTTTGCGGCATCGGCTGTGGCTGAAGAAGCTGCAAAGCGCGCAATGGAGCATGGCCTGAAAACGGTAGACGTATTTGTTAAGGGTCCTGGATCCGGCAGAGAAAGCGCTATTCGTAGCCTGCAAGCGGCAGGATTGGACATTACTTCCATTAAGGATGTAACGCCGATTCCGCACAACGGTTGCAGACCGCCCAAGCGCAGAAGAGTATAAGGAAAGGGATTGAAATTATGGCAAGATATATAGATGCTTCCTGTCGATTGTGCAGGAAAGAACAACAGAAACTTTTTTTGAAGGGTGATCGCTGCTATTCTGTGAAATGTGCCTTGGATCGTCGCAAGACAGCACCCGGTCAGCACGGAAACAGACGCACAAAAGTAAGCGAATACGGCATGCAGCTGCGCGAAAAACAAAAGGCAAGAAGATTTTACGGCGTTTTGGAAAAGCAGTTCAGCAACTATTTTACACTGGCGGAAAAACAACCCGGCGTTACCGGCGAAAACCTTTTGAGAATTTTGGAATCCAGACTGGACAATGTGGTGTATAGACTGGGATTTGCTTCTTCGAGAAAAGAAGCACGCCAGCTTATTTTGCACGGACATTTTTTGGTCGACGGAAAGAAAGTAAATATCCCTTCGTTTTTGGTCAAAGAATCCATGAGCATTGCTGTGAAAGACAACAGCAAAAAGAGCCCGAAATTTAAAATCCTGGCAGAAGCGGCAACGGGAAGAATTCTCCCGAAATGGCTGGATGCGGATTATGAAAAAATGTCCGGTAAAGTTGTTGCAATGCCGACACGTGAAGATATTGGCCTTGAGATCAAAGACAATCTTATCGTAGAGTACTACTCTAAGTAGTCAGACCCCATCAAAGAAAAAAAGAATACGGAGGGGTAGAATGATTCAATTCGAAAAACCAAGAATAGAAATACAGAATTTAAATGAAGAAGGCACCTACGGAGAGTTTGTTGTAGAACCTCTTGAACGAGGGTACGGCATTACGCTGGGCAACTCACTTCGCCGTATTATGCTCTCCTCGCTGCCCGGCGCAGCCGTGAGCAAAGTTAAAATTGACGGTGTTTTGCATGAATTTTCGGTCATTCCCGGCGTAAAAGAAGACGTGGTTCAAATTATTTTGAATCTCAAAAAACTGGCAATAAAAATGCTGGGTGAAGAAGAATATGCCACCGCCTACATCAGAGCAAAAGGCGAGAGCGAAGTTAAGGCCGGCGATATTGAAATCAGCTCGGATGTAGAAATTGTTGATAAAGACCTTCATATCGCCACACTGACCGAAGAAGGGGAGCTCAACATTGAGCTGACCATTGCCAAGGGCAGGGGCTATGTGCCGGCGGATAAAAACAAAGACTTAAAAGACACCATCGACACGCTGCCAATGGACTCTATTTTTACACCTGTTAAAAAGGTAAACTTTACGGTTCAGGACACGCGTGTGGGCAATGTAACTGATTTTGACAAATTGAGCATTCAAATTTGGACAAACGGAACCATTACGCCCAATGCCGCCATCTCTTTGGCTGCCAAAGTATTAAATGATCATTTAAAAATGTTCATCAATTTGGAAAGCGAAGTAGGCGAGATGGAAGTTTTGGTCGAAAAAGACGAAAACAAGAGAGAAAAAGTTCTGGAAATGTCCATCGAAGAGTTGGAACTTTCCGTACGCTCCAACAACTGCTTAAAACGCGCAAACATCAATTATGTTTCTGAACTGACAGAAAAAACAGAAGATGAGATGATGAAGATTCGCAACTTGGGCAGAAAATCCTTAAGTGAAATAAAACAAAAACTGGCTGAGATGGGCCTGAAATTTAAGCAGAGTGACGAATAAGAGGAGGGATAAAAATTGGCAGGATATAAAAAATTAGGACGCCCTTCCGATCAAAGAAAAGCGATGCTGAGAAATTTGGTAACAGATTTTTTCAGATATGGAGAAATTACCACGACACTTGATCGGGCAAAAGAAACAGGGAAAATCGCAGAGAAAATGATTACACTCGGAAAGCGCAATACATTGCACACAAAACGCCAGGCGCTGGGCTATATTACCGACAGAAAAGTCGTAACCAGACTTTTCACGGAAATTGCACCGGCCAATGCAGCAAGAGAAGGCGGATATACGCGCATTTATAAATTGGGGACTAGAAAAGGGGATGGCGCGGAAATGGCAATCCTCAGATTAACAGAGAGCAGTGCGATAGCAGCGAAAGAGGAGTAGCCAAAGCTACTCCTCTCTTTCTTAAAACAGGTAACCATAATGCAAAAGGCGATTGAAATAAAAAACTTACAATATAAATATGATCGCGACGAAGAAGAAATCACAGCGATATACGATTTGAGCCTGGATATTTATGAAGGTGAATTCGTCGGCATCATTGGTCATAACGGCAGTGGCAAAAGCACTCTTGCAAAATTGATCAACGGTATTATTATGCCCACAAAAGGGGATATTTTTGTTTACGGGATGAACACAAAAGACGAAAACATGATATGGGAAATTAGGCAAAAGGCAGGCATTGTGTTTCAAAATCCCGACAACCAAATTGTTGCCACCATTGTGGAAGAAGACGTGGCCTTTGGCCCTGAAAACCTGGGCGTGGAGCCCTCAGAGATACGAAAACGTGTAGATGAGGCGCTGGAAAAGGTGCGTATGAGCGAGTTTAAAGATCGCAAACCCCATCAACTTTCCGGCGGACAAAAACAACGAATTGCCATAGCGGGCATATTGGCCATGGAACCGCGGTGTATTATATTCGACGAAGCAACCGCAATGCTGGATCCTTCCGGCAGAGAAGAAGTGCTGGCGTGCATCAAGCAGTTGAATAAAGAAAACAATACAACCGTGGTCTACATCACGCATTATATGGAAGAAATTGTCGAGGCAGATCGTGTGGTTGTGTTGAATCAAGGGGATATTTTGATGCAAGGAACACCAAAAGAAGTTTTTGCACGGGTTGAAGAACTGCAATCGGTTTTTTTGGATGTACCCAATATCACCAATCTTGCCCACCAACTAAAAAAAGAAGGACTCGCAATACCGGAGGGTATTTTAACGGTAGATGAGCTGGTGAAAAACTTATGTCCGTCCAGCTGATTGATGTATCACATATTTATGCACAGGGAACACCATTCGAATTTGCCGCATTAAAAGATATTCATTTTTCCATTGAGAAGGATGAATTTATCGGCATTATCGGTCACACGGGGTCCGGTAAATCCACGTTGATTCAACATCTGAACGGATTGTTGACGCCCACACAAGGAAGTGTTTTGGTGGACGGCGTGGAAATGTCGGGTGCGAAGGGTGACAAACTGGCATTGCGCAGAAAAGTGGGACTTGTGTTTCAATATGCGGAACATCAACTTTTTGAAGAAACCATTTACAAAGATATTGCTTTCGGTCCCAAAAACCTGGGGCTCACGGAAGAAGAAATTGAAAATCGTGTCAAGGACGCCATGGAAGTGGTGGGCTTGGATTTTGATACCTACAAAGAGCGTTCACCTTTTGAACTTTCGGGCGGGCAAATGCGCCGTGTGGCCATTGCAGGGGTGCTTTCGATGAAACCGGAAATTTTGATTTTGGACGAGCCCACTGCGGGCTTAGACCCCTACGGCAAAGAAGACATTCTTCGCAGCATCAATCAGTTGCACGAAAAACAGCAAACAACCGTCGTGCTGGTCAGTCATAACATGGACGAAGTTGCAACATTGGCAGACCGCGTCATTGTCATGTCGAAAGGACAAATTTTGATGGATGCACCGCCTGCGGAGGTTTTTACACAGGTTGAAAAGCTGGACGAAATAGGACTGAGTGCACCGGATATTTTATATTTGATGCGGGCATTGAAAAAAGCCGGGTTGGATGTAGATGACAAAATTTTCATGCCGGAAGAAGCAAAAGAAGATATTTTGCGCGCGTTAAAAAGCGGGGAGGGCAAGCCGTGTTTAAAGATATAACCATCGGTCAATACTATCCCGTTCAATCAAAGATACACGATTTGGACCCGCGCACCAAGATTGTTTATACGTTTGTCTATATCATTATTTTATTTTTTGCCAACAACTATGTAGGCTATGCGCTGGGTGTGGCGTTTCTCGGATTTTTGATTGCCATGTCCAATATTCCGCTGAAATTTGTTTTTAAAAGCGTCAAAGCAATCTTAATTATTATTTTGATAACAGTCATATTAAATGTGTTTGTAACGCCGGGCAATGTGCTGTTGCGAATCGGCGCTTTGAAGGTGACGGATGCGGGGTTAATTAATGCCGCTTTTATGGCTATTCGTTTGACATTGCTGATTATCGGCACATCGCTGATGACACTGACCACCTCACCCATTGCACTCACTGACGGCATGGAATATTGCATGAAGGTGATTCCCGGGGTGCGCAGTTATGCCCATGAGTTGTCGATGATGATGACCATTGCACTGCGCTTTATTCCGACATTGATGGAAGAGGCGGATAAAATCATGAAAGCGCAAAAGGCGCGCGGGGCTGATTTTGAAACCGGTGGAATTTTGAAAAAAGCGAAAAATATTGTGCCGATTTTGGTGCCGCTTTTTATAGGGTCCTTTAAACGGGCAGATGAGCTTGCCATGGCAATGGAGGCAAGATGTTACAGAGGCGGGAATAACAGAACACGCCTGTACGAGTTGGAGTATGATAAAAACGACAAAATTGCTTATATCATAACAGCGGTGATGGTGGCCATGATTATTGCCAGCAGATTTTTGCCTTTAATGCGCATTCCCATTCAATAAACAAGGTGAGGAGACGGCTCTATGCGCAACGTGCAAATCATCATAGAATATGACGGCAGCGCCTATTGCGGCTGGCAAAGGCAGCTTAACGGCATCTCTGTTCAGCAAAAAATTGAAGAAGCGCTTGAAGCCATTGTCGGAGAAAAGTTGTCCATTATCGGTGCGGGACGCACCGATGCAGGGGTGCATGCCCTTGGACAATGTGCGAATTTTTTTACGGTGTCCAAAATCCCCATAGAAAAATTTTCCGACGCGCTCAACAGTGCACTACCTCAAGACATTCGCATTGTTGAGGCACTTGAGCGAGACAGTCAATTTCACAGCCGATTTGGTGCAAAACAAAAAACATATCGCTATCAAATCTATAACCGCCGTGTGCTTTCGCCTTTTTATTTGCGGCGTGCATATCATTATGCTGCATACATTGATTTGGCCTTGATGCAGCAGGCAGCAACGCACTTGGTGGGAAGGCACGACTTTTCGGCAATGAGTGCGGCGGGCAGCCAGTGCCGAAGCTTTGAACGTGAGATTTATGAATTGACCGTGGAAAAGTCGGGTGAATTGATTGTCATCGAGGTAGCGGGAAACGGGTTTTTATATAACATGGTGCGCATTATTGCCGGAACGCTCTTTTATTGCGGGATCGGAAAAATTAACCCCAATGACATAGGAGAAATTTTAAATAAAAAGGATCGAACACTATCGGGACCCACGCTTCCGCCCTGGGGGTTATATTTAAAAAAAATCATCTATTAAAAGCACAAGTATATATTGACAATGAAACATTAATTTTATAAAATATACGTTGGCATTATATATTCCCAATGCCCCGGGAATGTCAATAATACCAATCGATGGAGGAATTCATGTTAACGAAAACAACGACAATTGCCAAGCCGGAACATATTGACCAAAAGTGGTATGTGGTTGATGCAGAAGGTTTGACGCTGGGTAGAATGGCTACGCAGGTAGCAAGTATTTTGCGCGGTAAAAACAAACCGTACTACACACCTCATTTGGATACAGGTGATTATGTCATCATTATCAATGCGGATAAAATCGTGCTTACCGGCAAGAAGGCAGAACAAAAGATGTATCATAGACATTCCGGGTATCCGGGCGGTTTTAAATCTACGCAATATAAGGTGCTCATGGAAAAAAAACCTGAATTTGTTGTGGAAAAAGCAGTCAAAGGAATGCTGCCGAAAAACACGCTTGGAAGACAGATGTATAAGAAGCTGAAAGTATATGCTGGAAGCGAGCATCCTCACGCAGCACAAAAACCCGAAAAATTGGAAATAAAGGCATAGGAGGAGAGCAAACATGGCAGAACAATTTATGGCTGTAGGCCGCAGAAAAAAATCAATCGCACGTGTGATTCTTCGCCCCGGAAAAGGCGACTTCACAATTAACAAAAGAGATATTGATGACTATTTTGGAATGGAAACCTTGAAAGTTGTTGCAAAACAACCGCTTGCTCTTACCGATGCGCTTAACAAATATGACGTATTTGTAAATGTCAAAGGCGGCGGATTTACCGGGCAGGCAGGTGCCATCAAACATGGTCTTTCGCGTGCGTTGGTGCAAGCTGACGACACATTGAAGGCTGAATTGAAAAAAGCCGGATTTTTGACAAGAGACTCAAGAATGACGGAACGAAAAAAATACGGATTGAAAAAAGCGAGAAGAGCTCCGCAATTCTCAAAACGTTAATACAAACAAAAAGACACCGCAGGGTGTCTTTTTTATTGGTTGCATTGGGCGCAAGCACCGTGATGCAATTAATAAGTTCTGAGGATTAATGAGGTTTAATCAGACGGCTTTCGAGGTAATATCTTTTTTCTTCCGCTTCACCCATGGAATAGGTTTTCCTCGGAAGAGGACCGTCTTTGGCAATGGTCTTAAAAAGATCGTTTTTATGCATGGGTGGCAGAAAAAAGCCGATGTTGTTTTCTTTTGACGCCAATTTTTCGACGACGTCGTTGCCGTGGATATAGTCGATTTCCATGTCACTGTATTTGTCATGAAGACGATCCAACAGTTGCTGAAGGCTGCCTACGGCTAACGTGTGTGTGGGCGTGGCAAAGATGAGGATGCCGTGTGTTTGGGCTGTAACAAAGGGAATAAGCTGCATAGGCGCATTGCTGTCTTTGTTGGATTGAGCTGTAGCTTGCAGGTGTTTTAATTCTTTGTTCATTGCCGTTTGGCTGTCGAATTGCAAAATATCGACACCCTCCTCGGCAACGTCTGAGAGAAAAGAAGAAATGGGAACATTAAACACAACACGATGAATAGGCTCAAAAATAACGCCCGTATCGTGAATATTTACCAATTCAACCAAGGCATAGCGGGCAGGGTGGTAAGTATTTGAATCATATTCGGCGGAGCGCTTGATATTTTCCCAATGGGTTTTGGCGGAGGCGAGGGAGTGATTGCCGTCGCCTGCGGCATAAAGTAATACGCCTTTTGTGTCGTCTAATCCGTATTGGCTTTGAAAATGTGTCGGTGAAGCAAGCGTTGCCAGTGCATCAGCAACACCGTTCAGCAAAGAAGAGTCCTTGATAAACCAGCCTGTCAAGTGACCTCCGCCTTGCATTAAATCGAAATCGTAGATATTCTCAAAAGAATCGATATGATGAAAGAGAGGTTCAATGACTGTTTTATCGGGGTCGTCAATAAGCATCAAAATATGAGGAATCTCAAGAAGAGCGTCTTGCCTGATTTTTACACGAGGGGGAAGACGGTCCAACACGGTGCCTTCGGTTGCGCGAATCAGGCTTTGCGAAGCGGGAGAAAAATCGTATTGCTCCAAATCCAGTGCCACCAACAGCCCCTTTCTGGAGGGGTTGATGGGAGTGGCGCGATCAATCAGCACAAAGCCGGGCTGCATTTTGCGCAGAATGCCTTTAGACAAATAGTCTGCCATGGTTGCATTGATGGTTTTGATTTGCTCTTCGTTGCCTTGCGGGCGCAAATAAATTTCAGGCAGGACCATATGCAAGGTGGAAGGTTTTTGGGCGCTTTGTGCTGCGGTTTGTTGCCAATATTCAGGTTGCGAAGTGTATTGATCCACGGCGACAACAGACCATGCAGACAAATCAATGTCCTTTGCGGGAAGAAGAATTTCAGGGACAAAAAGGCCGATTTTTTCATAGAGTGTATTCATCTTTGACAGCTCCTGTTTTTAAAATTACGGTTATAGTATAGCATAAATTGCAACAATCCACATCACGCAAGGTGAGCTCTGGCTGCAAAGAGGCTTTCGATTTCATGAATATCCTGATTTTTTTACAGTTGTGCCATGAAAAAGACACAAATAAACAGCATAATCAAAACAAACAATATTATCCATAAAAGAAAAACAGAAAGGAAAATTGAATACATGATGAATTATGGTGCAAACAAAATGTCAGGTTGGGCAGGTGGCGGACAAAATATGTCGGGAATGGGATTCGGACTTTGGCACATCATAGGGGCGATTTTTGCGGTTGCGGTGGTGATTGCTGTGATTGTCATCGCCATAAAATTGTTAAAGGGTCAGGCAACGATGAAAAGTACATCGGCTCAGCAAAATAACAGGGTGCAGGAAGACGATGCCATGCGTGTGTTGCGGCTGCGATATGCACAGGGAGAAATAAGCCATGAGGAATTTGTAAAAAGACGCACGGTACTGGAGGGAGGTGTGGTTGATGAAAGGGCAAACAAAGAAGAATCGTCATAGGAAACGCTAAAGTTCAAAAAAAGGGTTACGGCTGCGAGGAGATTATTTAAACTGTTGCGGCCGTTTTATTTATGGTCGAGAGCATACAAGAAATTATCAGCGGATGCAGTGTTGATTTGCAATGAATAGCTCATAAAAGGATCGGAGATAAAAATATTGAAAATATGTTACATTGCAGGGCAGACTAAAACAATGATATCGGCGCGATGATGCGCTTCAACGCAAAACAAAAGACCGCAAGCGCGGTCTTTTGTTTTGATGTATTTAATTTATTTTTTTTCTTGGATGTATTTGTCCATGGCTGCTGCAGCAACTTTTCCTGCGCCCATAGCGAGGATAACCGTTGCTGCACCTGTAACAATGTCGCCACCTGCGAAAACGCCGGGCAGTGATGTTGCGCCTGTTTCTTCGTCGGCAATAATACAGCCTTTTTTATTGATGTCCAGGTGCGGTGTGTTGTCGCTGATAATGGGGTTGGGGTTGGTTCCAAGTGCCATGATAACCGCGTCAACATCTAAAACGAATTCGCTGCCTTCTTTAGCAATAGGACGTCTTCTGCCGGAAGCATCCGGCTCGCCCAATTCCATTTCCACACATTCGATGCCTTTGACATAGCCTTTTTCGTCACCGATGATTTGTGTGGGGTTTGTGAGGATATTGAAAACAATACCTTCTTCGATTGCATGATGAACTTCTTCTTTTCTGGCAGGCATTTCTTCCATGCTTCTGCGGTAAACGATGTATACCGTATCAGCACCGAGTCTTTGTGCGCAACGAGCAGAGTCCATGGCAACGTTTCCGCCGCCTACAACAGCAACCTTGCTGAATTTCATCATCGGTGTTGCAGCTTCTTCGCTGTAAGCTTTCATCAGGTTGGTGCGTGTCAAGAACTCATTGGCAGAAAATACGCCGTTGAGGTTTTCGCCCGGAATTTCCATAAACATGGGCAGACCTGCGCCGGTGCCGATAAATACAGCTTCAAAACCTTCTTCTTCGAAGAGTTCGGGAATGCTGACAACTTTACCTGCTAAGATATTGGTGTCAAGTTTTACACCGATTTCAATCAATTTGTCGATTTCTGCTTGAACAATTGCTTTTGGCAGACGAAACTCGGGGATACCGTAAACCAGCACGCCGCCGCCTTTGTGGAATGCTTCAAAGATGGTCACATCATAGCCCAACATTGCCAAGTCGCCTGCACAGGTGAGACCTGCAGGGCCTGCGCCCAAAACGGCAACTTTGTGTCCGTTGCTTTTCGGGGCTTCTGCTTTTTCATCTAAGTTTTTCATTGCCCAGTCTGCTGCAAAGCGTTCGAGACGGCCAATGCCTACGCTGTCGCCTTTGATTCCGCGAACACATCTGGCTTCGCATTGTGTTTCTTGCGGGCAAACTCTGCCGCATACAGCGGGGAGTGAATTGGTTTCTTTGATTTTTTTGTAAGCGCCTGCGAAATCTTTTTTCACAATCAGATCAATAAATTCGGGGATTTGCACATTGACAGGGCAACCCGCTACGCAGGGTCTGTTTTTGCACTGCAAGCATCTTGCAGCTTCGCTTACTGCCATTTCTTCCGTGTAACCGAGTGCCACTTCTTCGAAGTTTTTATTTCTCAGTTGCGGATCTTGCTCCGGTATCGGGGTTTTGTTGGGGGACATGTTTCTTTCGGCCATTAGCTCATACCTTCCATTCTACATTTATGTTTTTCCATTGCTTCGGATTCTTGTTCTTTGTACATTGCAGAACGACGCATGAATTCGTCCCAATCCACCAAGTGGCCGTCAAAGTCCGGACCGTCGACACAAGCAAACTTTGTTTCTCCGCCTACTGTGATACGACATCCGCCGCACATGCCTGTGCCGTCGATCATAATGGGGTTCATGCTGACAATGGTTTTAACGTCATATTTCTTTGTAACTTGCGCAATGAATTTCATCATAATCGGAGGACCGAATACAAACACGGCGTCATAGTTGGGATCTTCAGCCAAAATGGCATCCAGCCCGTCTGTTGTGAAGCCTTTTTTGCCGTAAGAGCCGTCGTCTGTCATAATGTGCAGGCGTGTGGCTGCTTCTTTCATTTCGTCTTCCAGAATGATCAAGTCTTTTGTTTTAAAGCCAACAACCAAGTCTACTTCAACGCCTTTGTCGTAAAGTGCTTTGGCGATGGGATAAGCAATGGCGCAGCCAAGGCCGCCGCCAACAACGATTACCTTTTTGAAATCTTCAAAATCGGTGGGTTTGCCCAAAGGACCTGCGAAGTCGCTGATGTAGTCGCCTTCGTTTTTTTCGCCCAAAAGGGTTGTGGAATAGCCGACCTTTTGAAAAATGACACGAACGCCGCCTGTTTCCAAATCAAGACCTGCAATGGTCAGAGGAATACGTTCGCCGTCTTCGTCAACTCTGATAATAACAAATTGGCCGGGCAGTGCTTTTTTCGCAACACGTGGTGCTTCGATTTCCATAAGCACGTTGCTTTCGTTTAAGTCGCGCTTTTTTAAGATTTTATACATGGATGTCTCACTCCTTTAAATTAAATGATATTTTTTTAACATATTTTGCTACATCAAATAGTATATACGTTAAAACCGTTTTAAAGTCAACGCTATTTTAACGCAAAATATTGAAAAAGATAAATTATTTTGCTGACAAGGCTGCATAATTGAATATAATATTTAAGGATGTTTTTTGCAAACGTATGCTATAATCTAATTATCGCGTCTAATACTAAATACATATGACAGGAGAAATGATCATGCTGAGAGGGCTTATCAATAAATACAAAATCAATTATGTGGCAAAAATACTGGGCTTAACGTCGCAAGCGATTCGCTATTATGAAAAAAAAGGACTTATTTTGCCGGCACGTGTCGAAGAAAATCAATATCGCAGCTATGATGCCTGGGATATTGTTTTGTTATTGAGGACACGCGCGTATAGAGAATACGGGTTTGCGGTAAATGAGATCGTAGATATCTTAAAAGACGATTCCTCGGAGCATCTGATCGAGAAACTGGATAAGCGGGGAAAGGAAGTAGAGACCGAAATAGAACGATTGAAAATCGTATTGAACGGACTGAAATATTTTAAGTCGCGCATGGAATTTGTACAACAAAATGCGGGAAGATACCTTGTCACGGAAAGACCGGCCATGTATATGCTCTATATTCAAAAGGAATATGAGATGTCGGATCACCCTGAGGTGAAGAAAATGTTGAGCGAGTGGTGCCAAATTCCCAATGTATTTCCTTGTACGGCGCTGTTTTTGGATGATGTCACTGCCAAAGACTTTATCGGTGCACAGTGCATATTGGCTGAAGACGCCAAGCGGTTGCAGATTAAAGAAGACCGATTTGTGTCCTATATTGAGCCGCGCACATGTGTTTATGCGGTGATTGAAATCTCTTCAAAAGAGGAATTGACAAACGAGATTCTCAAACCGGTGCTGGACTATATGAAGGATGTGGGACTAAAGCCCGTTGATGATATTTTTGCGCGGTGGCTCACGGTAAATAAGCTGGAAAGCCAATATAAAGCCTTGGCGGAGGTGTGGATTCCTATCGAAGACAAGTCGAAAGTGTCGATGCTTTACGCAAAGAATAAAATTGATTTCAACGATGTAATATGTTATATTTAAACCAATGCCAGGTGTCTGTAGACAGCTCTTGCCTGCGGGGACGCTTAAGTTGACAGGGAGGAAAAAATGTTCAAACTTTTTCATAATTGTAATGTGTATACAGCAGCAGGGCAAGTCATTGAAAACGGGAAAGTTTTTGTTGTAAAGGGCAAAATTAAGGCGGTGGGAAAAGATATTATTCCGCCTGAAGGAACAACGGAAATAGACTTACAGGGATGTAATTTGTTGCCCGGCTTTATTGATGCGCATACGCATTTGGGTATTGAAGAAGAATGCATCGGCGCGCCGGGGGCAGACACCAATGAGGCAACGGATCCTGTGACACCGCATTTGCGTGCCCTGGACGCCATTAACCCGCTGGAGGCAGGTCTGACAGACGCGCTTTCGGGAGGGGTTACGGCGGTGGCGGCAGGGCCGGGCAGCGCCAATGTGTTGGGCGGCAGCTTTGTGGCTTATAAAACATTTGGCAGATGTATTGACGAAATGGTAGTAAAAGAGCCGGTTGCCATGAAATGCGCCTTTGGTGAAAATCCCAAACGTGTCTACGGAAAAGATAAAAAATTGCCGAGCACTCGCATGGGTACCGCTGCGCTTTTGCGCCAGGCGTTGAGCGAAGCCGGGGAATATGCAAAGAAGAAATCGCTGGCACGCAGCGCGGCCACTACGCCGTTTAACATGAAATTAGAGGCATTGCTTCCGGTATTGGATAAAAAAATTCCGCTGAAAGTGCATGCCCATCGTGCGGATGATATTTTGACGGCGATTCGCATAGCAAAAGAATTTGATGTGGATATTACCATTGAACACTGCACGGACGGAGAGTTGATTGCCGATATTTTGTACAGAGAAAATTATCCTGTTATTATAGGCCCCACCCTCACCAGTCGTTCAAAGGTGGAACTGACCAACAAAGCCTTTCGCACAGCGGTGGTACTCAACAAGAAAGGTCTGAAAATGGCCCTGACAACAGATCACCCTGTGATTCCGATTCAGCACTTGATTATTTGTGCAGCATTGGCCATACGTGAAGGAATGAGTGAGTCAGAGGCGTTGCGAGCCATTACGCTGTATCCTGCGCAAATATTGGGCGTGGATGAGCGCATAGGCAGTATTGAAATTGAAAAAGATGCAGACTTTGTTGTCATAGAGGGAGACCCCTTTGATGTGCGCAGCAGGGTTGTTGCAACCTATATAGAGGGTAAAAAGGTATTCGGTTAAGGCAAAGCAAAAGGGCGGACAGGCACCTTTTAAGGTGTCTGCTTCTTTTATGAGACAAAAAGAATGCAGAAATATCGAAAAAATATGACAAAACAAAGGTTTTTTGATAAAATAGCATTGCAATTTTTGGATAGATTTGATATACTCACTTCACAGAAAAAAGGCAGAGGCCTTTTTTTAGTGCCGAAAAATGCAGCAAATATGGAGGAACTACCATGAGAGTCAATATCATTTTGGCATGTACGGAATGCAAACAAAGAAATTACGCAACAAATAAAAACAAGAAAAATGACCCGGACAGAATTGAGCTTGAAAAATATTGCAAATTTTGCAAAAAACACACGCCACACAAAGAAACAAGGTAAGGTTGTTTAAATGAGCAAAACTCCGGTAAAAAGAAACAGCAGATTACAAAGGCTGAAAAACATGCCGCAGCGCATTGCAAAGTTTTTTAAAGGGATGTGGAGTGAAGTCAAAAAAATCACTTGGCTGACCCCGAAAGAACTTTTGCGACACACGGGCGTTGTTTTTGGCTTGGTAGCCATTATGACCCTGATATTTTGGGCGGGGGATTCGATCTTTGGCGCGTTGACATCGTTGATTCTGTAACGAAAGAAGACAGGAGAGGCATTTATGGATAGCGAAGCAAAATGGTATGTAGCGCATACCTATTCAGGATATGAAAACAAAGTCAAAGACGGTATTGAAGCAGCGGTGGAAAGCAGAAGCATGCATCACTTAATAGAAGAAGTGTTTGTGCCGATGTATGAAGTGGAAGAAACCAAAGGCGGCCAGCGCAAGCTGGTCATGAAAAAGGTGTTTCCGGGCTATGTTCTTGTTAAGATGATTTTAACCGACGAAAGTTGGTATGTGGTGCGCAACACCCGCGGTGTAACAGGGTTTGTGGGACCGGGCAGCAAGCCGGTACCACTCTCTTCCAATGAACTGCGCTCTTTAGGCATCAAAGAAAAGATGCCGCCGTCGTTGGATGTGCGTGTGGGAGACAGCATTACCATACTGGCAGGACCCTTTGAAGGATTTTCAGGGAACGTTGAAGAAGTCAACATGGAAAAAAGGAAAATCAAAGCCAATATTTCCATGTTCGGTCGTGAAACCCCTGTTGAACTTGAATATTCTCAAATAGCGAAAAATTAATACCAACAGATTTTTAGAGGTGATAAAAAATGGCAAAAAAAGTAATAGGACTTATCAAATTGCAAATACCGGCCGGCAAGGCCACACCGGCTCCGCCGGTAGGACCGGCACTCGGTCAGCACAGTGTTAATATTATGGATTTCTGCAAACAGTTTAATGCGAGAACTTCTGATTTGGACGGCATTATTACACCGGTAGTCATCTCCGTCTATCAAGACCACTCCTATACGTTTGTGGTTAAGACACCGCCTGCGGCCGTGTTAATTAAAAAAGAGTTGAATCTGCAAAGCGGCTCAGCGGTTCCCAACAAACAAAAGGTGGCTACAATCAGCAAAGCAAAACTGGAAGAAATTGCAAAAATAAAAATGCCCGACTTGAATGCTGCGTCCATGGAAGCGGCGATGCGTATGGTAGCCGGAACAGCCAGAAGCATGGGTGTTACTGTAGAAGACTAATTGCAGTGAAGTGAATTTTGTGGGAGGCTTATGCCGAAATTTACCACATGGAGGATAAAATGAAACGAGGAAAGAACTATTTAGAAAAAGTCAAAAATGTTGACAAAACAAAACTTTACGACTTGAGTGAAGCCATTGCCCTTGTCAAGTCAAATGCAACGGCAAAATTTGACGAGACCATTGAGATGCACATCAAATTGGGTGTAGACTCACGTCATGCAGACCAGCAGGTCAGAGGCGCTGTGGTGTTGCCCAACGGCACAGGCAAAGTGGTTCGCGTATTGGTTTTCGCCAAAGGCGACAAAGTCAAAGAAGCGCTGGATGCAGGTGCAGACTTTGCGGGCGGCGAAGAATTGGTTGAAAAAATTCAAAAAGAAAACTGGTTTGAATTTGACGTGGCGGTTGCCACAAACGACATGATGGGTGTTGTGGGTAAAATCGGTCGTGTACTTGGACCGAAAGGGCTGATGCCAAACCCCAAAAGCGGAACCGTCACGATGGATATTGCCAAAGCGGTTGCCGACATTAAAGCCGGTAAAGTGGAATACAGACTGGATAAAACAAATATCATTCACGTTCCCGTGGGCAAAGCAAGCTTTGAAAACGACAAATTGTCCGAAAACATTGACGTGCTCATTGATGCGGTGAGAAAAGCAAAGCCCGCTGCAGCCAAAGGGCAATATTTCCGCAATGTTACTCTGACAAGCACAATGGGACCGGGCGTAAAAATCAACGTTTCGCGCTATTAATATTTGCGCAAAATAAAGGAAAAGATTGACAAGTCAGAATGAATCCTATATACTGATTTTGTTATACCGCAGACAGCAGGTAAAAAGGTAAATCCTGCCGAGGTAACAAGAGAGCGCTTCTTACAAACTCTTTTTGCCACGTCTGCAAAAAGAGTTTTTTTATTTCGAAGTAAAGGAGGGAGAAAATGTCTGCGAATTTAGAGAACAAGAAAGAAATTGTCAAAGAAATCAGTCAAAAATTTACCACGGCACAAAGTATAGTGTTGGTAGATTACAAAGGCATCAGTGTTGAAAAGGCTACGTTGTTGCGCAACAAGGCCAGAGAAGCGGATGTCTCATATAAAGTGTACAAAAACACCTTGGCTCGATTGGCTGCGACAGAAGCAGGATGCGGAGACTTAAACGAGCATTTTATCGGCTCCATTGCCATTGCTGTCAGTGAGAGCGACCCCATAGCACCTGCAAAACTGCTCAGTACCTTTATTAAAGAAAACAAGGTGCTCGCAATTAAAGCAGGCTATGTAGACGGAAAGGTCATGAGCGCCGACGAAGTGGAGAAACTTGCCGCTTTGCCGCCGAAAGAAGAGTTGGTTGCAAAAATGCTCGGCAGCTTAAATACCCCGATCGCCGGATTGGCCAATGTACTAAACGGCAATATCAGAGGTTTGGCCGTGGCACTCAATGCCATTAAAGAACAAAAAGAACAGCAGGAAAGCGCATAAAAGTCATTAAAAAATATATGAAATAAAAGAAATTTATTTGGAGGAATAAAAAATGAGCGATAAAGTACAAAAATTGATTGAAGAAATTAAAAGCATTTCCGTATTGGAACTTTCTGAATTGGTAAAAGCCTTAGAAGAAGAATTTGGCGTAAGCGCAGCAGCGCCTGTTGCAATGGCAGCAGTGGCAGCTCCTGCAGCAGGTGGTGCAGCAGCGGCTGAAGAAGAAGAAAAAACAGAATTTGACGTTGTGCTCACAAGTGCAGGCGCAGAAAAACTGAAAGTTGTAAAAGCTGTAAGAGAATTGACCGGTCTTGCATTGAAAGAAGCAAAAGACTTGGTGGATAATGCGCCCGGAACCATCAAAGAAGCAGCTACAAAAGAAGAAGCAGCAAACATGAAAGCGAAAATCGAAGAAGTCGGCGGAAGCGTAGAAGTAAAATAATTGCTGTTTAAAAATATCGCAAGCTGCAGTAGCGTTTGCGATATTTTTTTGCGCAATAAGACATGGCACTAAGCTGATGCGAAGCATCAGAAGAAATGAGGAAATGCTATGAAATATGATATTTTGATTGTAGGGACGGGTCCCGCAGGCATCTTTACCGCGCTGGAAATGTTGCGCCATAATACGGATAAAAAGATTTTGATGATCGAAAAGGGCGCTTCCATCGACAAAAGGTCTTGCCCGAAGGCAAAGACAACACAGTGCGTAAAGTGTAAGCCTTACTGCCACATTACCACGGGATTTTCGGGTGCAGGGGCGTTTTCGGACGGCAAATTGTCGCTGGGTTATGAAGTGGGCGGGGATCTGCCGGCGCTGATTGGAGAAGCGGAAACACAGGCCCTTATTGATTATACAGATAAAATCTACTTGGAATTCGGCGCAGAGACGCGTGTGGAAGGCATTGATAATCCTGAAAAAATAAAAGACATTCGCCGCAGAGCCATCCAGTCAGGACTCAAGTTGGTGGATTGTCCCATTAGGCATTTGGGAACCGAAAAAGCACATCAAATTTATCAGAAGATCCAAAATTATTTGTTAAGTCATGACAATGTCGAAATTAAATTCAACACATTGTGCAAAGACCTGATTATTGATGACGGAATATGCACAGGCGTTGTCGTAACAGATGCAAAGGGAAAAAAAGGCGCTGTGGCGGAAGAGATATACACCGCAGATCACATTATTGTTGCAGCCGGCCGCAAAGGTGCGGATTGGTTGGAACAAATGTGCCGTGTGCACAAAATCGGGCATCAGGCGGGGACGGTGGATATTGGCGTGCGTGTGGAAGTGCGCAATGAAATCATGGAAGAAGTCAATGAATTGCTCTATGAGCCAAAATTGATCGGTTATCCAAAACCTTTCAAAAATAAAGTGCGCACGTTTTGTCAAAACCCGGGCGGCTTTGTCAGTCAGGAAAATTACGACGACGGATTGGCCTTGGTCAACGGACATTCGTATAAAGAATTTAAATCGGAAAATACCAATCTGGCCATTTTGTGCAGCCACAATTTTTCGATACCCTTTGATGAGCCCATTGCCTATGCGCAAATGGTGGGAAAATTGGTGAACATGCTCGGCAATGACCAGATTCTTGTGCAGCGCTATGGTGATATTTTGGACGGCAAGAGAACTTGGCAAAAGGAGTTGAGTCAGTCCAACGTGCAACCAACGCTGAAAGACGCTGTTGCAGGCGATATCAGCGCAGCCCTGCCCTATCGGACTTTGGTGAATATTTTAAGCTTTATCCAAGCGATGGATATGGTGGTAAGCGGATTTGCAAGCAGTGAGACATTGCTGTATGCGCCGGAAATAAAACTATATTCCAATCGCATTAAAATGGATCAGCACTTGAGCACCAACATTGAAAATTTGTATTGTTTGGGCGATTCCAGCGGGTGGACAAGAGGGCTTATGATGGCTTCGGCCATGGGGGTCAAAATGGGAAGACGATTGATGGCGCAAGAAAAATAAGTCGAAAACCAAGCGAGAGGCACAAAGCAGCTATGTGCCTCTCATTTTATTTTAAAGCACAAAAGGAGCGGCGCAACTGCGCGGATTGTCTTTGATAATCCGCAAAATTGGTGTATAATTATTTCAAACGCACTCGGGCTGAGAGGAACGATATGAATAAGAAAATTTTAGTTGTGGATGATGAAGTAAATATTTGTGAATTGTTGAAGATGGAGCTTGAATTTGAGGGATATGAGGTGGTTACCTGCAATGACGGCTTGGAGGCGTTGAAAGCCTTTGAGAGTGAAGAGGTGGATCTGGTTTTGCTGGATATTATGCTGCCGGGGATGAATGGATTCGAAATTTGCAAAAGAATTACTGCCGTCAGTGATGTTCCTGTGTTGATGCTCACAGCCAAAACAGATATTGTGGATAAGGTATTGGGTTTGGAGTTTGGGGCGGATGACTACATCACCAAACCCTTTGACATGCGAGAATTGTTGGCACGTATAAAGGTATTGCTGCGTCGCAGCAGTACCAAGAATGAAGCAGAACAAAAAAGTTTAGCGGAGCATATTTTGCAAAACGGAGACATTGAAATCAATGTCATTGGCAGAAGTGCCCTGGTCAAGGGAAAAGAAATTCATCTGACGCCAAAAGAGTTTGATTTGCTGGAATTGTTTATGCGTTCCTTGGACAAGGTTTTCACGCGAGAAGACCTTGTAGGAGCTGTTTGGAAAGAATATGAAGGGGTTGGTGCCAGCAGAACCATTGACATGCACATACAAAGAATCCGCAAAAAAATTGAAGACATTACAAATGCAAAATACATTGAGACAGTATTTGGTATCGGATATAAAATGAGGAAACATTAGATGCGCATCAGTTTTCGCCTGCGAATGATTTTATACAACCTGATTATTTTTGTTGTATGTATGTTGTTGGCGGGTGTTTTTATCATCAATGCAATGGAGAGGTATTCCGTTAACAGTGCACTTGCCACGTTGGGCAAGTATGCCGATGAAACCAGTGCCTCCACAAAACAATTTTTGCTGCAAAATCAGAGTAGCGCCGCAGCGTTGGATACGCTGTTTGAAGAAAATGCACTGTATCTTGCCGAGAGATATCAAATCACGACAGGTTCACGGGTGCAGATTTTTAATTCCAAAGGTTTATTGATTGCAGACAGTGGCAGCGTGGTGGACATGGGCACGTTGGGCAGCGATGCCTCCCAGTATTATGCCGATGCCTTTTCGGCTTTAAACTCAAAGCAGGATGCTTACATTTACAGCGAAGTGGCAGGAAACAATTTTGTAATGTATTCGATGCCCATTGTCATTGACGACAAGGTTGTAGGCATTATTCGTAATTTATATCCCATGAGTATGATGGACCAAATGATTGCGTATGTCACGCAAATATTTGCGGTTGCGACGTTGATAGCCATCTTGATTATCGTGATGATTTTGTTGGTAACCTACAACAATTTGATTGCGCCGATCACGGATATTACAAAAATGAGCGCGGACATGAGTGAGGGAGATTTATCGAAGCGTTTTGTGATTTTTAAATCAAAAGATGAAATTAATCTGTTGAAGAGCAATTTTAATAAGATGGCAGATGAAATTACCAAACGCATTGACGATTATAAAGAAAAACAGGCCGAGCTTACGCTGATGCTGAGCAATATTGAAAGCGGTGTGCTTGCCATTGACGAAAACAATCGGGTAATTACGCTAAACGACAGCGCACAGACGCTGCTTGGCTACGGCGGCGTTGAAAAACAAAACATCAAATTGTCTATGCTCGGCGAAGTGGAAGAGCTGGTGATGTTGCTGCGCGCAACAGAAGAAACGGTTTATAAAGAAATTGAATATGCGGATAAAAATCTTTATGTTGTTGCAAAATATGCTGGTGAAGCAGTGGAGAGTGTGGATGTCATTGTCATTATTCGCGATATTACAAAGGACAAAAAGATTGTCAAGGAACAAAATAAGTTTTTGAGCAGCATCTCGCATGAATTGAGAACACCGCTTACAACGATTATCGGCTATGCGGATATGCTAAATCGCCGCGGCACACAAAATGTCGAAATTACCAATAAGGCACTGGAAACCATAGGCAAAGAAGCCCAGAGGCTTTTGCGGCTTGTTGATGATGTGCTGGTTATTAATAAGTATGAAAAATTGGATTTTGATATGGTGTTTAGCGATATGGATGTAGATGATGTATTGAGCGAAGTCATTGAAGCCATGCGAATTAAGAGCTTAAAATACGGGATCAATATCATTTACACCGCAACAGACATTCCGCCGATTTTAGGCGATTATGACCGCATTAAGCAGGTGTTTATCAATGTGCTGGACAATGCCATTAAATATTCTTATGAGGGAAGCAGAATCAATGTGGCGGCAAGTGTTGTCAATCAATATGTGCGCATTGATATTCGCGATTACGGCATGGGGGTTCCCGAAAACATGATCGGCAATGTCTTTGAGGCCTTTTACAGGGTGGATGAAGAGCGAAGCCGTGAAAAGGGAGGCGTGGGTTTGGGACTGTCGATCGTCAAACAAATTGTTGAAAAGCACGGAGGCGAAGTCATTTTAAGCAGTAAAGACAATGAAGGAACCTTGGTGAGTATTCTTTTGCCTACAAAGCACAGTGTGCTGGAAAAGGAAGAGATATAAAATGAAAAAGTATTTTTCGGTTATTTTGATTGTGGTGGCACTGGCAGCAGTGCTCAGCACAGTGCATACAAAGCTTTATATTAAACGGGATATTCCTATCTTAGTGGAGAGAACACAAATTGCAACCTCCACTTCGATTGATCAGGCAAATATTGTTTCTTATGAGCAAGTTTGCCCCGGCATTATCTATGACGTGGATCAAACCAGCGGCAATTATTTGGTGACCCTTCCCATGCAATCAGACATTCAAACGGGCATTGATGCCGGCAAAAAATATATGAGCGTCAATTTATATAATGTATCCACGAAACAAACGAGCGTATTCAATTTTGATTTGACCAACCACATCAGCGCCTGTTTTGCAAAGGACATGGCCGGTGTATTTTATGTAAGCAGTGATGCGCGTCAGCGCAGAGAGCTGATGTATACCACGATTGACAATTCAAAGACAGTGAGTATTGCGGGCGCTGATGATAAAATAAGCACCGAAATCAGCCGTGCCGGCGAAGAGACGATCTATGGCACGCAGGACGGAAAAATTGTACTGGCAAACGCCGCCGGAGAAAAGAGAATCATATTTGATTTGGGCGAGAGGCTTTCGGTTAAAAAAGTCTGCTTTTTTCCTCAATCACAACTTGTTGTGTGTCTTTCCGAAAATCAAAAAACCAAACAGACACCGCTGCATGTAATTGACATTACCAATAAAAAAATGAAAACCATTGATTCGACAACAGAAGATTTTGATGCAAACGAAGAAACGGCAACCATTGTCTATATCACCAAAGCAGAAGGCGGAAGTCAAATATATTCCTATAACATTCACCAAAACAGAAAAACTTATTTGAAGAGCGGGTTGGTGGAAAACGTATTTTTTTCTCCGTCGGGAAACAAGGCAGTCTATATTGAACGAGCAAAGGACGGTGCAAGCACAATTCACCTTGGGTTGGTGGATTTAAAGAACGGCATTGCAAATATAAGGCTGGTATCCGATATTCGTTTGTCGAGCCGAAAAGTTGTTTGGAGCGGAGAAGACACTATTCTCTTTTCGGAGCAACGAAATTTGGCAACAAAACCGGAGACCGGCGAAACATTTGAATATGTTGTTCAAAAGTGTGAATATCGAGTTGAATTGACAGACGAGCAAAAAAGTTATCGCTGATAAAAAAAGAGGCTAAATGCCTCTTTTTAAATATGAATTATTTTTTCTTATTTTTTTTCTGTGCTTTGATGTATTCGCGCTCTTTATATTTTAAGTACAACAAATCCACAACTTCACCGTCGGGGTTTTTGTTGTAAATTTCCACCATCTGTTTGCTTTGTACTTTCATCCATACGGTAAAAATGACGGTGATGAGCAGTATCAACAGATTAGAGAAATTTTTTGAATAGATGGTATAAACTAAAATTGCAATGTTAATGGGGATTGCAACATAAAATCCTATTTTGAGTGCTTTTGCCCATTTTAAATATCCTTCCACCTGAAAGCCTCCATGTGTTTTGCGATAATTTTTTATTCGACTCATTTTATCAGCAATCAGGCTATTAGTCAATGAAATCATGCCCAAGACACAAAAAAACAGACGCTGTGTCTGTTTTTTTATTTTGTGGCGGTGTTATTTATCATCTTTAATATCATAATCCGTAAAGCCGATCTCGGACTTATCGGGTAGGATAAAGATGAGAACGATATAGAGTATAGCGCCCAAAGAAAAGCTTACAAGTGCGAGCAATACACATAAAATACGCACAAAGGTGGGGTCAATATCAAAATATTGGGCGATTCCAGAGCAAACACCTGCAAAAAAACCGGTGGACTTGTCTTTATATAATCTTTTTTTCATCGATGGATTAATTCCCTTCATTTTATCAATTTCCTATCGAACAGTAAACTGTTCATGATGTCAGTATACGCGATTTTAATTAAAAATACATTATTTAAATATTAAATCTTAATAAAGTTTTCCGAATACATCAGTAGAGATGATTTGAAGAATTCATGCAGAAAGTGCTGTTGTTCGTTTTAGGATTATAGTATAATGAAATAAGCACAGAATATAAAGACGGAGGTTATTTATGGAAAAAGAATACAAACCAAATTTTTCTGCCGAAAAAATTGAAGATTTGAACAACTTGATGTTTTTGGGAGCATATGGTTGCTCGGAAGAAGACTTTAAAAGGCCGATTATCGGTATAGCGAACTCCTTTAATGAAATTGTTCCGGGGCATATGAACCTGAGACAAGTAGCGGAATTTGTAAAAAAAGGTATTTATCGCGGCGGCGGCACCGCTGTGGAATTTGGTACCATTGCCTGCTGTGATGGCGTGGCTTCGGCACACGAAGGAAACTTTTATGTACTTCCTTCCAGAGAAGTCATTGCCGACAGCATCGAGACTATGGTCAAAGCACATCGTTTGGATGGGCTGATTATGCTCGGCTCCTGCGACAAAATCGTTCCCGGTATGCTCATGGCAGCAGCCAGGGTTGATATTCCCACGATTTTTGTTGCCGGCGGACCGATGCTCGGGGGTCCCGCATTCGGTAAAAAACAAAAAACAGACGGCACGGCGTTTACGGAAGCCATGGGCATGATGCAAGTGGGAAAAGCAACTGAACAGGAAGTGCGCAACCTTGCCATGCTGACAATGCCCACCTGCGGCTCTTGCTCCATGTATGGCACGGCCAATACCATGAGCGCCATTGCAGAAGCGCTGGGTCTTTCCCTGCCGGGTTCCGCGTTGATACCGGCCGTGTATGCAGAGCGTTTTCGCGCCGCGCAGGCTTCGGGCGAAAAAATCGTGGAATTGGTCAAAAAAGGCATTACTTCCACACAGGTACTCACCTTTGAAGCCATTCAAAATGCAATCGCATTGTGCATGGCCTCGGGCGGCAGCACCAATGCGGTAATCCATCTGTGTGCGTTGGCATATGAGCTGGGCATGGACACTGACAAAGTGTTGGAAGAATTTGACAGACAAAGCTCGCTGGTGCCTGTTATTGTAACAGTCAATCCTGCGTCCAATGTTTGGGACATGGAAGACTGGTATAAAGCAGGGGGCGTGCCGAAAGTTATGCAAAATATTAAACAATACATCCAGCCAAATGCGCTCACTGTAACAGGCAAAACCATGGAAGAAAACCTGGACGAATACAGATTTGCTTATCCCGCAGACGATGATTTGGTGCGTACGATTGACAATCCGCACAGCACCCTGGGTGGTCTTGCCATCATGCGCGGCAATTTGGCGCCTGACAGCGGCGTGGCAAAACCCGCAGCGATCGCTGAAGAAGTGCGTCAGTTTACGGGAGAGGCTATTTGCTTTGACAGCGAAGAAGAGTGCTCTGAAGCGCTAAAAGCGTTGAAAGTGAAACCCGGGCATGTGGTAGTTGTTCGCTACGAAGGCCCCAAGGGCGGACCGGGCATGCGCGAGATGTATCAGCCCATGAAATTCTTAAACGGCCAGGGATTGGCAACTTGCACGGCGCTGATTACCGACGGGCGTTTTTCGGGCACTAACAACGGCTGCTTTGTGGGGCATATATCGCCTGAAGCCGCGGTGGGTGGACCCCTTGCGCTGGTTAGAGACGGAGATAAAATCACCATTGATGTCATCAACAAGAGCCTGACACTGGATGTGTCGGATGAAGAGTTGGCCGAACGCAAAAAATCCTGGAAATATGAACCGAAAAAGACAAAAGGTTACCTTGCACGCTATGCAAAGTTGGCAAAATCAGCCGATAAAGGCGGCGTGTTGGAATAAGAACGAAAATACGTTTAATGAGAAAGGAAAACAAGGATGGAAAAAGATAATAAACAAAAGGCAATGGTCGACGATATTTTAGGAAAACCGCTGTATTCCAGTATGGGCATGAGCGGAGACGACTTAAAAAGACCGGTTATCGGCATAGCAAACTCCTTTAATGAAATTGTGCCCGGGCACTATAATTTGAGACAAGTTGCGGAATTTGTAAAAAAAGGTATTTATCGCGGCGGCGGCAGTGCCGTGGAATTCGGCACCATTGCATGTTGTGACGGCATTGCGCAGGGACATGAAGGCATGTACTTTATTTTACCCTCCAGAGAAATTATTGCAGACAGCATCGAAACCATGATACGCGCCCATAAGCTGGACGGCATTGTCCTGCTGGGTTCCTGTGACAAAATTGTACCTGCTATGCTCATGGCAGCGGCAAGGTGCAACATTCCTTCTATCATCGTGCCGGGCGGCCCGATGCTGGGAGGACCTCCCTTTGGCAAAAAAGCGAAGGCAGACGGCACGGCAGTGACGGAAGGCATGGGCATGTTGCAAACAGGCAAAATCACCCAGGAAGATTTGGATAATCTGATTGACGTGGTGAGCCCCACTTGCGGTTCGTGTGCATTTTACGGTACAGCCAACACCATGTGTTGTTTGGCGGAAGCCTTGGGTATGGTGCTGCCGGGCGGCGCGCTGATTCCTGCGGTTTATGCCGAGCGATTCCGTTCTGCACAGGAATCGGGAGAAAAAATTGTGGAACTCGTGCAAAAAGGCATTACGGCACGACAGATACTGACCTTTGAATCCATTCAAAACGCCATTGCGGTTTGCATGGCCACAGGCGGCAGCACCAACGCGGTATTGCACTTGCCGGCGCTTGCTTATGAACTGGGTATTGATACCGACAAAGTGTTGGAAGAATTTGACAGACAAAGCGACTTGGTGCCGCATATTGCCAGCGTGAATCCCTCCTCGCTTGTATACGACATGGAAGATTTTTACAAAGCAGGGGGCATACCCAAAGTAATGTCTCATATCAAAGACAAGCTTAACCTCGATGTGATGACGGTAACGGCAGACACCATGGGCGAAAATATCGATAACTATGTGTATATGTATGCACCCAATGACGACTTGATTCGCACGCTCGATAATCCGCACAGCACCCTTGGCGGCGTAGCCATTATGCGCGGCAACTTGGCACCGGACACCGCGGTTGCAAAACCGGCGGCCATTGCCGAAGAAGTGCGCCAGTTTACAGGAAAAGCCATTTGTTTTGACAGCGAAGAAGACTGCACCTTGGCGTTGGAAGCGCTGAAAATCAAAGACGGTGATGTGGTGGTTATTCGTTATGAAGGCCCCAAAGGCGGACCGGGTATGCGTGAAATGTATACACCGATGAAGCTGCTGTATGGGCAGGGTCTGGCACAAACCACAGCCCTTGTGACCGACGGGCGTTTTTCGGGTACCAACAACGGCTGCTTTGTGGGACATGTATCCCCTGAGGCCGCGTTGGGCGGACCTATTGCCTTAATCAAAGACGGCGATGATATTACCGTTGATGTCATTAACAAAAAGCTGACGCTTCATGTTTCCGATGAAGAACTGGCAAAACGCAAGGCGGAATGGAAGTATGAGCCCAAACAATTGGAAGGCTATTTGGCTCGCTACGCAGCACTGGCAAAGAGTGCCGACAAAGGCGGCGTGTTGGACATCAAACAATTTTTGAAATAACAGATAGGTTCAACAAAGAATATGTTCTGAGAAAAAATAGCAGGTCGGTATTTGCCATTGGCAACCGACCTGCTTTTTTTATTGATTAAAAAAGAAGATATTAAGCTTCTTTTTGATTTTGTGGGGGCAGGTTTTTTTTCAAAAAGGAAAGTTTGGTTTCGGCGATAACAAGAGCAATAAAAATAATAAAAAAGCCGAATCCCATTTGTCCGTTGATTTTATCGTTCATAATCAACACACCCAGCAGTGTGCCAAAGACACTTTCCAAACTCATCAACAATCCCGCGTGGGTGGGTGTCGTATATTTTTGTGCAACGTTTTGCAAAACCAAACAAACGGCGGTGGCAATCAGCGCCAAATACAACAAAATGGCAATGCCGCTGCTTGTGACGGTCATGTGTGTACCTTCAAAGATCAATGCACAAATCGTACTGAGAACGGCCACCACGGCGATTTGCACAATGGCCAATACGACAGGATCATGCTTTTGGGCATAGTGAGCAATGAGTGTGACTTGTAAGGCATAAAAAACAGCACACAGCAGCGTCATCATATCCCCTTTAAAGGTAACACTTTGGCCGATCGAAAAATTAGAAAAGTCAACGGTCAAAAAAGCAATGCCGATGAGCACCAAAAAGGCGGCAATAAGGTTAAAAATATCCGGTTTTCGTTTGGTGATAAAATAAGCAACAGCAGGAACGATGATGACATAGATGCTGGTCAAAAAAGCGTTGTTGCTTGCCGTGGTATATTTGAGGCCGATGGTTTGCAGCATATAGCTGACAAACAGCACCGCGCCAATGAGCAGACCAGGCAAAAATGAATGTAAGTTGGCCTTTAATTTTTTAAAAAAGATGATGGAGAGAAGAATCGTGGCAATCACAAACCGTGCAGCGATGAGCTGAATGGGGTGCATGCCGTCATTGAGAAGAATTTTGTTGCCGGCAAAGCCGCTTCCCCAGATAAAAGCGACCAGGACAATTGCGATATCCGCCAAAATCATATTGCGTTTTTCGATCTTCATAGAGGTGCCTTTCTGAAAGAGATTTACATATTATATCAAATCTGTAACAAAGGGCAAGACAATCCGTAAAACTAAAAAGATTGACGGTGCTAAAAAAATCTGCATTTTATAGCGTAATATGAGTTTGAAAACAAAAAAGCTGCCGCACATAGTGTCGGCAGCTTTTGGATTCGTTATGCGTTTTCAACGGATTCAGCTGACATTTTTTTGATCGATTTTTGCTGCGGTTGCATCAAGAGCAGCTGCCGCTTTTGCGGATTCGGGGGCGTTTGCCTCCACCAGTGCCTTGTCAACGCGAAACTCGGTCACATTTTTTTCGGAAGGAAGAGAATACATCACGGGCAGCATGACGCTTTCTATAATACCGCGCAGACCGCGAGCTCCCAGCCCTCTGTCGTAGGTCAGGCGCGCAATTTCTGTCAATGCGTCCTCATCAAATTCAAGTTCGATGCCGTCGATTTTAAACAAGGCTTTATACTGCTTTGTTAAAGAATTTTTGGGTTCTTTGAGAATTTTCAGCAGTGTATCCAAATCCAACTCATCCAAAGCGGTAATGACGGGAATACGCCCCACCAATTCAGGAATCAAGCCGTATTTGATAATGTCCACAGGCATTACCTGAGACAACAAGTCGCCCTTGTTTTTCTTTTGATTGCCTTCGATGTCGGATTCAAATCCCATTCCTTTTTTGCCGACACGCTTTTGAATGATTTTTTCAAGTCCGTCAAAGGCGCCGCCGCAAATGAAAAGGATATTTTTTGTATTGATTTGCAAAAACTCTTGATAGGGGTGCTTGCGTCCGCCCTGGGGCGGCACATTGGCCGTGGTGCCTTCCAAAATTTTTAACAGTGCTTGCTGCACGCCTTCTCCGCTGACATCTCGCGTAATGGAAGCATTTTCGCTTTTGCGGGATACTTTATCAATTTCGTCGATATAGATAATCCCGCGTTGAGCGGCTTCGATATCGCCGTCTGCGGCCTGGATGAGCTTGAGTAAAATGTTTTCTACATCTTCGCCCACATAGCCTGCTTCGGTAAGCGAAGTGGCATCGGTTACCGCAAAAGGCACATTGAGTTTTTTTGCCAGTGTTTCGGCAAGAAGCGTTTTGCCGCTGCCTGTGGGGCCAAGCAAAAGAACGTTGCTTTTTTGGATCTCCACATCACCGGCCTGCTCTGCCATGAAAATGCGTTTGTAGTGGTTATAGACAGCCACAGAAAGCGTTTTTTTGGCAGCGGTTTGCCCGACTGCGTATTCGTCGAGGTAGGCTTTAATCTCGCGCGGTTTGGGAAGCTTTCGCTTTGCGGCATCGGCAGAATCTGTTTTGTGGTCTATGCCGTAGCTTTTATCTGCTTCATCAATAAAAGTACGTCTGGATTTCAGATTGCTCAGTCCGCGTATAAAAGCCGCATTGCGTTCATGAAGCAATATCTCAGTGGATTTTAAGATACACTCCGAACAAATAGAAGCTTTGCCGCTGGAGATGATATCAATTTCCTCGGTTTGTTGATTGCCGCAGAAACTGCAAATATCTTTCATTTTGATTCCTTTCCCGGCTGTGGCTTATCGGTGCGTCAGGATTTTGTCGATCAAGCCGTATTCCAATGCTTGCTGTGCACTCATAAAATTGTCGCGCTCGGTATCACGGCTGATAATTTCGATATCCTGTCCTGTTTTTTCGCTTAAAATTTCATTTAATTTTTGACGCATGCGCAACAACCGATGCGCATAGATTTGTACGTCGGTGCTTTGCCCTTGTGCTCCGCCAAGGGGCTGATGAATCATAATTTCCGCATTGGGCAGGGCATATCTTTTGCCTTTTGTGCCTGCACTGAGCAAGAATGCGCCCATGGATGCGGCAAGACCAATGCAGTTGGTTGAAATATCGCATTTGACATAGTTCATGGTGTCAAAGATAGCAAATCCCGCAGAAATGGAGCCTCCGGGGCTGTTGATATACAAGTTAATATCTTTGGAAGCATCCTCCGCCTCCAAAAACAACAGTTGAGCTACTATCAAACTGGCGCTGGTGTCGTTGACTTCGCCTGTTAAAAAGATGATTCTCTCTTTGAGAAGGCGTGAAAAAATATCATAGGATCGCTCGCCGCGTCCCGTTTGTTCAACGACCATAGGTACTAAATTCATATTCATGTGTTCACCTCTTGTGACGAGGCTTATTTATTTCGTGTTTTCCTCGTCGGATTTTTCTTTGGTTTCGGCGGCGCTTTCTTTTTTAGCGGCTGCCGGTTTTTCGACTTTTACATAGTCCATTAATTTGTCTAAAAGCTTTGCGGTCTTCGCCTCTTCGCGAATGGCCTCCAGTCTTTCGGGGACAATGCGTTTTTTGAATTCTTCCGCGTCTACTTTGTAGAGTTCGGCGTATTTTTGAATTTGGTTTTCAAATTCTTCATCGCTGACGGTAATGTTTTCTTTTTCCAACATTTTTTCTACGACGGCTTCGCCTTTGATTCGGTCATAGGCATCCTGTTTGATTTTTTCGAAGATGTCTTTGGTTTCTTCGGAAGTACCGTCTCCAAAATATAAATCAGGATCGATTCCGTTGGATTGAAGCTGTTTTGCCAAATCGTTTTTGTAAGCTTCGGCACGCTCGTTTACCATTAAGTCGGAAATGACAACATTTGCCTTATCAATGACACTTTCCACTACCAGGTTTTGTGCTGTTTGACGCAGTTCCTGTTCTTTTTTTGTTTTGATTTTGGCTTTCAAATCTTTTTTCAGTTCATCCAAAGTGTCGAATTCGCTGACTTCCTGTGCAAATTCATCGTCAATTTTCGGCAGTTCCTTGACTTTTACTTCGCGAATCAATACTTTGAACAAAGCTTCTTTTCCCGATAAATCGGTGCTTTGATAATTTTCGGGGAACGTTACTTTGACATCAACGGCTTCATCGGCTTTTTTGCCGATGAGTTGATCTTCAAAGGTATCGATAAAAGATTTGCTGCCAAGTTCTAATGCGTAGTTATCGGCTTTGCCGCCTTCAAAGGCCACGTCATCAACAAACCCTTCAAAATCTATGACGACCGTGTCGCCTTTTTTCGCTGCTTTATCGGAAGAGAGCAGACGCGCATTTTGTTGCTGCATCTTTTCGAGCTCTTCTTTAACGTCTTTTTCTTTTGGCGTGTATTTGAGTGCATTGACACTAACGGTTTCGTATTCGGCCAATTCCACTTCAGGCAACAACGCCACTTCAATCGTTATTTTCAGTCCGGTGTCACTGCCAACCTCGTCGATGCTTTTCATATAAGGGCGAGAAGCGACTTTGACTTCTCCGCTTTCCAAAATATTGAGGTATTCTTCGGGAAACGCTTCGTCCATGGCATCTTCATAAAAGACCCCTTTGCCGTATTTGGCTTCGATCATCTGGCGCGGCACCTTTCCTTTGCGAAATCCGTCGATTTTAAATTTGTCTCTGTTTTTTGCAAACGCCTTTGCGATTGCTTTTTCGAAATCTTCCGGAGAGACTTCGATTTTTATGGTTGCTGTTCCGTTTTCAATTTTTTCGACCTTAAAAGACATGGGCTTTCTCCTTTTTGTTGTATCGCATTATCACAGTAATATACCATAATTTCAATGATATTACAACTATTTTTGCTTTGTGGTCAGCTCCGTGGCGGGCAGTCGCTGTAAAAAATGGGTCAATTGGGAAAAATGCAGTTTGACTTGCCCATAATTGAGTCCCAAGAGATTGTTTTGAATGTAGGCATAAATTGTTTTATCTTCGGTTCTGATAATTAATATTTCACGGACATTGTTTTGTTTGTCATAGGGGCGCACACGACTTTGATGCAGCGCGGTTTCAAATTCGGACAACAAAGCGGCATCTTCGCTGTAGCGCCGTGCAAGGATGATGCTGTTAAAGGGCTCACCTTCGTATTCAACATACTCTAAGCTGATAATGTGCTTGATGGGCGTGTTTTTCAGTTGCAGTTGCTCAACGCCGAAAGGGATCAATGCAAGCACCAGCAAAAGCAAAAGCGTGCTGACAAGGGCAAGACGCTTTTGTTGAGCCGATAGACTTGAAAGGTAGCGAGACAGTTTGTTTGCTGATTTTAATTTCAATCGATCACCTCGTTAGAGTGCCTTTAGGCATGCTGCGGGCGCACTTCTCTGACAAAAGAGATGCCCGAACAGAACTGATGAGATAGATGGAGCCCGCTATGATATAAACGGTTTTGTTTTTCGGGTTGTTAGCAATGTATTGGCAAATAGAGTCGACGGCAATCGGTGTAGTTGCAATATGATAATGCTCCGAGATAAACTGCGTTAACTCTTCTGCGCTCATGGCGCGTTCGTTGGGAGGTGTTAACGTATAGATTGTTTGTTTGTTTTGCAACAGTTCCGCAAAGGAGTCGGAAAAATCCTTGTCGCGAAGCTTGCCGACAAAGAGAGTCACATCAACGCCTTCAAAGAAAGAGCGGATATTTTCGTTGAGCATTTGCACACCTTCTTCGTTGTGTGCCGCATCAATTATCACCAATGGATTGCGGTATAATATCTCGAAACGGCCGGGGAATTGCATTTTTTCGATGCCCTCGATGGCAACTTTGAATTGGATATAGATGCCTTGAGCGTGCAAAAGCTCCAGCGCTTTCATGACACAAGCCAAATTGCGCAGCTGATATTGCCCGGCAAGGGGAAGACGAATGAGATGTTTTTGATCGTAGAGAACGCTTTGATAGGTGTAGGAAGACTCAATTAAGCGCAAATCCTCTTCATCAGCAATGTAGACCTCCGAATTGAGTTCCAGGGCTTTTTTGCAGATGACATTTTCGACCAGGGCAGACTGGTGCATGAGCACACAAGGCCTTTCGGGCTTGATAATGCAAGCTTTTTCATAGGCGATTTGCGCCAGATCATGACCCAAATGCTCCTTATGGTCGTGGCTGATGGAGGTGATAATGCTCAGCAAATTCGTGCTGATGACATTGGTGGCATCAAGTCTGCCGCCCATGCCGGTTTCCCATACGATGACATCTGCGCCTTCTTCGTAAAAATATTGTATGGCAATGGCCGTAATCAGCTCAAACTCCGAGGGTGGCGCAATGCCTTGTTGTGTATTAAATTCGATTTGCTTGCTGAGGCTGTGTGTGATTTCTGCCAGACGCGCATCGGGAATATATTCGTTGTTGATTTGTATACGTTCGTTGAAGCAGACCACATAGGGAGAAATAAAAAGACCTGTTTTGTAACCGCAGGCACAAAGCGCATGGGAAAGCATGCTGGAGGTGGAGCCTTTGCCGTTGGTGCCGGCAATATGAATAAACCTGAGGTCGTCTTGCAAACAACCCATGCTGGCAAGCAGTGCAGAGATGTTGTCAAGGCCCAATTTGATTCCGAATTTGTTGCGTGAATGAATGTAGTCAAGCGCTGAGGCATAGTCCATTTTGATTCCTCCTTATAAGTCAAAGCATATTATAACACTTCTTTTAAAAATTTGAAATAAGTGCTATAATGGAACAAATTTGATAGGAGCAATGCGATGCGATTTATCTTGGTACGACACCCGCAAACAGTTGCCAATTTTGAAAACAGACTGGTGGGTGTTACAAACTCACCCTATACGGAGCACGGGCACAAACAGGCGCAAGCGCTGATTGATTTTTTGAGCACGGCAGAGTATGATGCCATTTATGCCAGCCCCATATTAAGGTCAAAATACATCGGAGAAGAAGTGGGAAAAAAGCTGCAGCAAGATGTGCACATTATGCCCTGGTTGGGCGAAATTAATTTTGGCGATATGGAAGGTGTGGCTTTTGACGAATTTGAAAAACTGAATGTGGATCTGGAAGAATATAAAAAAAACATTTTTGATTTCAGATACCCCAACGGCGAGATGTGGTTGGAGTTTTATGCTGACCGAAAGCGCTATATCGATGAAATGCGCGGCCAAGAAGGCACCTGCCTGTTTACAACCCATGGTGGGACCATTTGGGCGCTTTCCGCTGCGATTGTCGGCAAAGAATTGCAGGAGCACAGAGGTCCGATTATGTCTAATGCGAGTATATTGATTGCCGAGTGCAACAAAGACGACGGAGAAATTTTAAAAGTAATCGACATTGATGATGTGATGAACGGAAAGTTGACACACTTTAACTATTGGGAGTAAACAAGTGAAAATTGATTTTTTAAAACGAAACAGACAAAAATTTCAAGAAAAAATAGAAAACAACAGTGTTGCGCTGGTGCACGCCAATACCCTGTATGCTTCCAGTGCGGATATGCATTTTGCTTTTGAAGCAGATAGAGATTTTTTTTATTTGACAGGATTAAAACTGCCGGATTTTATCTATTTTGTCGAGAAAACAGAAAAAGAAGTAAAAGAAACACTTTTTGTATACAGAAAAGATGAATTGGAAGAAAAATGGACAGGGTACCGCTATACAAAAGAAGAATTGACGGCCATGTCCGGCATTGAAAACATTGCTTATTTGGATCAATTTCACCATCATTTTGCTTCGGCGATGGCAAAAAATCAGCATAAAACGCTTTGGATCAACACACCGCGTGCAACGACATGGAAAGCATATACCTCGCCACAGGGAAAAATGAGCGAGGAATTGTCGCAAAAATATCCTTATCTGCAAATAAAACACATCGGTGAGATGATGATGCCTTTGCGGGCTGTGAAGCAAGAGGATGAAGTGGCGTTGATTCGCCAAGCGGCAGAAGTGACCAATAAGGGCATAAAGCATATGATGCGTGTCAGCCGCGAGGGTATCAGCGAAAAAGAGTTGGAGGCGGCATTTACATACGAAGTTATCAAAGCCGATGCAACCATGTCCTTTTCGCCGATCATTGCCTCGGGCGCCAACGGCCTGGTGCTGCATTATGACAGCAACGACAGCATCATAGAAAAAGATGCGCTGGTGCTTGCGGACGTTGGGGCGGCAAAGGATTATTATTGTGCAGATGTCACACGAACGTTTCCTGCCGGGGGCAAATTTACGAACATGCAACGAAAAATATACGATATTGTTCTAACGGCAAATGAACGCGCCATTGCCTGCGTCAAAGAAGGTGTTAGCTTTGCCGAAATTGAGCAGTGTGCTCAGGAAGTGTTTTATAACGGTCTAAAAGATTTGGAAATTTTAACATCAAAGGATGAGTTGCGCAATTATTATTACCATACCATCGGCCACAGTCTGGGGTTGGATGCCCATGATTCTCTGGATAAAACCATAGCCCTGGCGGCAGGGATGATTATTACCATTGAACCGGGCTTGTACATAAAACAACTGGGTATCGGCATTCGCATTGAAGATGACGTGTTGGTAACAAAAGACGGCTGCGAGGTATTGACAAAAGAGATCATAAAACAAGCGGACGAGATAGAAAACTATATGCAAAGGAAAAACATCCATGCTGAGTAGTATCGATTATCAAAGATTGAAAAAGCAATATACGAGAAATATTACATTGGCTTCTTTGGCGGGCTTTGTGCTTGTTGCCATGACGGCCTATAATGCGCTTTCGACAACCTTAAAATTGGCACGCGATTTTGCTTTTGCGCGGGTGATTATCCCTGACCTTTTATACAGCTATGGGTTTCGTGCCGTTGCCAATGAAGAGATGGGTGTGGGTATTATGTTGATTGCATTGTTTTTTGTGTTGTTGGCTGTTTTGGTATTTTTGGCAATTTTCGCTTATAAGCAGCGGCGATGGGCGTTTTTGTGGCTGTGCTTTTTTGTGTTGGCCGATACGCCTTTGTTGATTATCATAAAAAATTATCAAGCACTTGCCGTTCATGGTATTTTATTGGTTGCTTTTATTATCGGTGCAAAAATGGCAGGCGAAAATGCTCAGCTTGACCGACGTATATGGAGCTTTTAGCCATGGAATTTTGTTGACAAAAAACAGTTCTTTTGCTACTATGATAAAGCCTTTTCAGGCAATATATGCGGATGTGGCGGAATTGGCAGACGCGCCAGACTTAGGATCTGGTGTCTACGACGTGCAGGTTCAACTCCTGTCATCCGCACCAAATGAAGAAAAGCAAATGAAAAGGACTCTTTCTCGAGTCCACAAGCCTTAGCTTGTGAGCCGAGAAAGGGTCTCTTTCATTTAAGCCCCAAAGGCGTATATGTTCTGCCTTTGGGGCAATGTCATTCTCTCAGGCGCTGCAGGAGGTGCGTAAGCACCGCAGCGCCGTTATCAACATTTTGTTTTGTACCGAAACGGTTACTTTCTATCTTACACTCTATATACATAGCTATATCCCTTCATATGACTAAATTATGATGTAAGACGAAGACAAAATACACCGGAACTTACCCGGTGCTATGTATGATAGCGGACGTCATAATAATTAACAGATATCAACAAGACTCTGAACCACGTAATAAAGAGACACAAAATTTGAGCTATTCATTTTTAAGTGATACAATATAATAGTTGTTATAAGTTTTAAGAATTTAGGAGGTGAATTGCATGGATTCGGGAGACCCTAGTGGTAGGAATTATGTAAGTAATAGTCTTTGCGATAATCTGAGCAAAATTTTAAGCTTGCAAAATCCATGCAATATGCATTTGGATCGGTAAGTTCATTTTTATATGCTTAAATTACCGCTTAGACTAAAAGTTAGCTGAGCGGTATTTTTATGCCCAGTTTTTGATGAGGAGGTATGTAAAAATGAAAACGAGATATGATGCAAAAGCACTGCAAGTGCTACAGGAAAAAATTAATAATCTGAACCCTGTAGATTTAGCTGAAGAACTTATAAAGCTGTCGGAATCTGAGCTGGCTATTTGTATAAAACTTTTAGATAAGGACTTATTGGCTGATGGATTTGCACTTTTACCCCAAAAAAACAAAATTCAAATTATTGAGTCCTTGTCCGATGAAAAAATAATGATTCTGATTAAGGAACTCGATGAAGATGAATTAGTCGATACGCTTCAGGAACTCCCCGCAAATATGGTGAGAAAGCTGATGAATCATTTTATTGATGAGGAAAGACGCCCTATCATCAACGAGCTATTAGGTTATCCTGATGAGAGCGTAGGCTCTATTATGTCGGTCAATTTCCTTTCTGTTAAAAATAATATTGAGCCGTCTGTTGCTATACAAAAAGTTTTAGACTCTGACCTGGATGCCAATAGATTGGAACAGATTTGGATAACGGATGAATCGCTCATTCTTACGGGATATGTTTATTTGGCAGATCTTCTTAGAAACAAGGATAAAGATATCAAAAAAATTTCATATCCGATTACGGCAAGTGTATATGCAAGCGATGACCGGGAGGTCGTAGCTAAAATAGCGTATAAATACGATTTGTCTGAAATTCCGGTTACCGATTCGGAAGGAAGGTTGATCGGACTTGTTCCCACCGAATGGGCGATAGACATCATGCATGAAGAACATGAAGAGGATTTGGCTCATATTCACGGTATTACCGAATCTTCTCATGATTTATATTGGGAAAAATCCAGTTTTCAAATAGCGAAAGATAGGACGACCTGGCTGATCATTTGCCTGCTGACTGCAACTTTAACGGGTTTCATCATTCAGAGATATGAAGCGGTTTTAGCGACCAGTGTTATTTTGACAGCCTATATACCTATGCTGATGGATTCCGGAGGTAATGCCGGCACTCAGTCGTCAACTACAATCATAACCGCTCTTTATTCGGGTGAGGTAAATTATAGGGAGTCATTCAAGGTAATTTTTAAAGAATTTAAAATTGGGATAATTGCGGGATTGGCACTCGTCATTGTCAATATGTTTAGAATGTTTATTTTAGATGGCGTGAGTATGCAGGTAAACCTGACTGTATCTATTACATTGCTTCTAACCGTTGTGCTTTCAAAAGTCATAGGAGGTATACTGCCTTTAATTGCTGACAAAATAAAAATAGACCCTACAATAATGGCGGGGCCGCTTATTACCACAATAGTTGATACTTTTGTTTTGCTGGTGTATTTTGAAGTCGCAAGTTTTTTCTTGGGTATATAGGTTAAATTATGTAAGAGTATTTCGAATTAAAGACATTATTGGTGTCAATATAATTGGCGATATATTTGCCTTATTTGGCAACATATTTGAAAGATAAAGGCTATATTTTGCGTGAATATTTAAATAAGACCGGATTTTGGAAAATACTTAAATTCTAGGATTTTCAAAACTACGGCGTTACTATCTGTAAATTAGGGTCATTTGAGGAATTCACTGCCTATCTGGTGCCTGTAAACATTGATTTTATCGTTTTCTAAAAAAGTCCTGTATCGCCACTCGCACCAAATGAAGTTGACATATTTCATGAAATTTGTCAGCTTTTTTTGGTGCATTTTATGAAAATTAACAGTACGATAAATCAGATTTTCAGGAGAAAAGTTTTACACCGCTCAACAAATGGGAGGATGATAGATGAATGCGTGTATGAATGTGGTGAGTATCGTCTTAGGTTTATTGGCATGGGGATTATCGATTTCGGCAATTTTTCTGCTTGCCAAGAAAAAAACCACCCAGGGCATTTATTGTGTGTTCGGCAGCTTTGTGTGTGCCCTGATATCGTTATTGTTGGTTATGTTTTATCGAAATTTTTTAATTGCTGTCGGCGATTGGTCGGCACTTGCGGATACAGCAGGAGGTTTTTTGTTCGCCGCCATTGTCATGACGGGCCTGGCCGCTGGAATGAATGGCCTTGCCCTTGCAGTTATGGCAAGGCATAAAAGATGACTTGCCCGCTCAAGACAGGGCATGAATAGGAAGATTTTATGGGAAGAGTGCAACAGTCATTGCGGACGCTCTCATTTCATAGGTTCATTGAGAATCGCGTCAGCGTTTATTGCAGACATACCCTGCAGAGTATCTTCATAATCTCTTTATTCTTATACGAATGTTTTCGGATAGCGTGATACAAAATTACACAGTATGATGACGGTGTTCTTGAATAAAGGCGGCACAAGGGTCACTTGAGGGGGTTTTCAATGTGCATGCGGAGAGCATTGCCTGTACAGTGAAATGTATGTGCCATTGAAGCGTTGTTTTTGGTTATTGGAAAAGAGAAGAATTTTAAAATTATTTTAATGCTTAATAAAAACTAAAGATTGATATTTTAAAATAACAGAAGAGCCGCTTGAAATAAAAACCGAATGGGGTTATGATAATGCGGTGATTGGAATTATAGAAAAAGAGGGATAATAAAATGTCGGAATTTATTATTGCTACTGCATCCACTGCCGATATGTCGGCGGAATATTTACAGGAAAATGAAATACCTTTTATCAGCTATACGTATATGATAGATGATGTGGTTTATGAAGATGACTGCAAAGAAGAAACCAAACAGCAGCTTTATGAGCGCATGCGGCAAGGCGAAATTGTTACCACCTCTATGATTAATACCTATACATACTACACGTTTTTTAAACAATTGATGGAAAAAGGTAAAGACGTTATTTTTCTGGATATGTCTCGTGAGATTACCAAATCTTACGTCAATGCACTGGAAGCCGAAAAGCAGATTAAAGAAGAATACCCGCTTCAACGGTTTTATATGATGGATACCAGGTGCATTTCAGGCGGATTGGGTATTTTGTTGGACAATATGGTAAAACTGCGAGATGCAGGCAAAAGTTTTGATGAAACCATATTGTCCAACAAAATTCCCAATCCGCCTGAAATGCACCGGTTTACCGTGGACGATTTAAACTATCTCAAACGCGGTGGGCGTGTGTCCAATGCGGCTGCGTTGGTGGGCGGATTGCTTTCGGTGAAGCCGGTGATGTATACTTCCAACGAAGGCAAGCTCGTGGTTGCCGAAAAAATTCGAGGCCGAAAATCGTCGTTGTTGGCCATTTTGGAGCATATGAAAAAAGATTTTTCGGAACCTGCGGGCAAGGATGTGTTTATCCGTCATGCGGACTGTTTAGAGGATGCACAGTTTATGCGCGATAAAATTCTCGAAACATTTGACGGTGTAGAAAGTGTGACCATCACGGGCTTGGGCACGGTTATCGGCGCACATTGCGGTCCGGGTCTGCTGACGATCTTTTATCTCGGAAGCGAAAGATTTGGTTGAAAAAGCAAAAACCGCCTATGGCGGTTTTTTTATTTCCGAATCAAATCCATGCGCAAATCGACCGTTTGCAGGTAGTTTTTGACCGCTTATGTAAAAGCGGTGGATATTTTTTTGCGGATTTTGTATAGTACAGACAGAAAGTGCAAAGGGGAAAAAGATGGACATCGAAATTAAGATTGATGAAAACTATAAAGAAATGAAAATCATGATTTTGACAGCCCAAATCACCGAAGAAGTCAATGAAATCATGAGAAAAATTGCTGATGTGCCCATGCGGGCCGTTGCGGGATACATAGACGATACACTGGTACTCATCGAACAAGAGGACATTTTACGGGTGTTTGCATCGGAACAAAGGGTGTTTGTGCAGACGTCTGAGGGAGAATACACGGTAAAACTCAGGCTCTATGAGCTGGAAGAAAGATTGGATAAAAACGTGTTTGTAAGAATATCCAAGTCGGAAATCATCAATCTGAAAAAAGTGAAGCGCTTTGATTTAAGCTTCAGCGGAACAATTTGCGTAGAAATGGAAGGAAATATCATTACCTATGTTTCGCGCAGATATATATCTGCGCTGAAGAAAATTTTAGGAATTTGAGGTGAGAGAGATGAAAAAACAAATCGCGCTGCGTGCGCTGCTGGGATTTCCCTTGGGGGTATTTATCGGCTATACTATTACGATGGTTATTTCGAGCATCTTTGCAAACGGTTTTTATTCGCCTGTGGTACCTGCGCTTGCAGAGCAGGCGGGCAGCCAGATAAATGCGGTATGGTTGCAGTATGGTTTAACCGGCGTTTTAGGAGCTGTGATAGCTGCCGGCTCTCTTATATGGGAAATTGAGCATTGGAATATCATGAAACAAACGATTGTGCATTTTATCCTGGTTTCGGTAACGATTTTACCCGTGGCGTATCTCGCCAAGTGGGTTGCGGGTACACCGCTTAGCCTGTTGAGTTATTTCGGTGTTTTTGCCGCGCTCTATTTTGTCATTTGGTTGTGTATGTATTTTGTTCTCAGAAATAAAATCAAAAAAGCGAATCAAAAAATCCAAGCGGAAAAGCAATAGCGTAGCTCACAAAAAAAACGCCCGGTTGGGCGTTTTTTTATGCATACAAACGAATCATGAGTCGTCGGATGAAAAAAAGCGTTTCAGGCGCTGCCAAAGAGAAAGCGGCTGCTGTGCAGCAGATTTTGAGAATCCAAAGGCAGGGCGGTGATCCATCAGCCATTGTTGACTGTCGAGCGAGGTGAGCTCAGGTGCACTTTGTTTTTTAATGTATGTGCCATTAGGCAGCAATTTTCGCGCTTTCGCGGTGTCGCTGAGCTGCAGGTTTAAAAAAGAAAGTAACCATTCTTTGATGGCGGGGTTGAGAATCGGGCATGCCACCTCAACGCGTCTTGTGATGTTGCGCGTCATCATATCCGCCGAAGAAATATACAACTTCACATCTTCGCCGGTGCCAAAACAATAGACGCGAGCGTGTTCCAAAAATCTGCCGACAATGCTTGTAACGGCGATGTTGTCGGTTTTGCCCGCAATGCCCGGGCGAATACAGCAAATACTGCGCAAAATAAGATCGATTTTTACTCCGGCTTGCGAGGCTTGCGCCAATTTATCAATGACACTTCGCTCTGTGAGAGAATTGGCTTTGATAATAATGCGCCCCTCGGGCCCTTTACTGATTTCTTCGTCCATAAAACGAAGGAGAGAAGCTTTCATGGAAACAGGGGAAACCAACAGATGTTCATAGCTGCCGTTTAGGTTGCCGATGAGCATATTTTGAAAAAATGCAATGGCGTCTTTGCTGATGGCCTCGTTGGCAGTCATCAAACTGAAATCCGAGTAGAGTTCGGATGTTTTTTCGTTATAATTGCCTGTGCCGATTTGCGTAATATATTTAAGCTGTCCTTTTTCTTTACGCGTAATTAAGCACAGCTTGGAATGGCACTTAAAACCGCCCATGCCATAAATGACACGGCAGCCTGCTTGCTCCATGCGCTCAGCCCAGGAAATGTTGTGTGCTTCGTCGAACCGCGCGCGCAGCTCAATGAGAACGGTGACGTCTTTGCCGTTTTCGGCGGCAATACACAGTTGCTGCGCAACGATGGAGTTGGACGCCAGACGATAGATGGTGATCTTAATCGACAAAACATCAGGGTTTGCGGCAGATTCTTTGAGGAGCTGCAAAAAAGGCTCCATAGAGTCGTATGGATAATTTAAGAAAATATCTCCCTGCACAATTTGATTGGTCGTGGAGAGTGCGGGATTTAAGTAAGAGGGATATTTTGGCGTATAGGCAGGGTAGACAAGATTCCAAAGCAGGTGCGGAGAAATCTCGGAATACAGCGAAAAAACATATTTCATTGTAAGTGGGCAAGTGCTGTAAAACACCTGTTTTTCTTCTAAATCGAGCCGTTGAGATAAAATTTGAGACAATGCACGGTTTTCGCCCTGCATTTCCAAGCGCACAGGGGCAAGGCGACCGCGTTTTTTTAAAAGCTTTGACATATGGTTTTTATAGTCCAATTCCTCGTCATCGTCGAATTTTTCTTCATCAAAACTGATATCGGCATTTCGCGTGACGGCTATGACGTTGCTGCTTTGCGGTGTATAAATGCCGAATAAATCAGACACATGGGCGAGTAAAATAGTTTCGATGCGAACGATTTTATCAGGCTGGTCGAGGGGGTGAATATAGGGAGGCAAAGAAGCCGGGACAGGAATGAGACCCAGTGAGGGGTTGTTGTTTTCATCATGAAGCAGTGCGGCAATATGCAGCATTTTGTTCGGTAGATGCGGAAATGGGTGCAAAGCATTAATAATTTGCGGGGAGAGGATGGGTTGAATAAAATTTTGATAATACTTTTCCACAAACTTCAATTCTTGCTTTGTCAATTCGTCCATCTGCAAATCAAAAATGCCCACATCGCGCAGGGCGCTGCTGACGAGATGATAGATTTGATCGCGCAATGCAATGAGCGGGGGAATCACCTCAAACACAGCGTCCAGCTGCTGAGAGGGGGTTTGTCCGGTTTTGTTGTCAATGGCATTGGGTGTCATTGTGGATAAATCAAAGAGGCTGCCAACGCGCACCATAAAAAATTCGTCCAAATTACTCGAAAAAATAGAAATAAATTTCAGACGCTCTAAAAGAGGAACGCTCTCATCAACGGCTTCTTCCAAAACACGCTGGTTAAATCGCAGCCAGCTGAGTTCGCGGTGTTGGGTGTAACTGATATCTCGCGGGGTTAACGGTTTAGCATTCTCTGCCATAAATAGCCCTCCCTGACGCCGTATTTGCTGATGGTGATTCTGTTTGCCTGCAGGTTATCCATCAGTTGCATAATGATAAAAAGACCGGGAATAAGCGTATGAATCCGATCCGGGCAATTGCGCAATATGAGTTTGCGTGCCGTTTGATTGTTGTCGCTGAGGGTATCTCGAAGCAAAAAAAGCTGATCTGCGTGGATGGTGCAGTTGTCGCGAGGTAGGGCAGCGAGTGCATTGACAAGCTTGAGCACGGCACGGGTGGTGCCGCCGACGCCGATGATGTTTTGGGTGTTGGGAATGGCATTAAAGCGAATGCTTTTCAGCTCATGACGAATATGCTTGTCAATGGATTTTTGTTCTTGCTTTGAAGGCAGAAAATCGGCTACATATTTGGTGTATAAATTTAACGAGCCAATGGGTACGCTTTTTGCAAGGTAGGGCATGTCATCATCAAAAGCCACAATTTCGGTACTGGCTCCGCCAATGTCAAAGAGCACTCCCTGGGAGGCTTTGAGATTATGCAGCATGCCGTAGTAGTCGAGCATGGCTTCGTCTTCGCCGTCAAGGATGTCGATAACAAAGCCCGTTTGTTCCTCGACGGTGTGCAAAACGGCGTGGGTGTTTTTGATATTGCGTAAAGAAGCCGTGGCAAAAACACCAATAGAAGAAACGCCGACACGCTGCAGCATTTTTTGAAACTGATCCAAAGCATCACAAAGGCGATAAATTCCTTCCTCATTTAATGCTTCGTTTTGAATGTAGTTGGCAAGTCCTGCGATAATTTTTTCGCTGAACAGCGGCTGAAAGGCCATGCCGGTTACGGCATAAACGCTGGTGCGAATGGTGTTTGACCCGATATCTATTACGGCGTAAGTCATCGATGCCCTCTCTTTTTTCTTATTCGTATATTATAAACCATAAGATGTGCAGCAAATATCATGCAGTGTAAGGTCTGTGTAAAATAAATGTAAAACAAAATTTTTGTTTTATGCGGGAATAGTTGCAACCGTTGAAGTGTAGTACTATAATTATCATACCACAATTTTGATGTTGAAAACGTTTGTTTTTGCTGATGAAATTATTTAAAAGAGAGAAATGCAGATGAAAACATGGATATTAAACGGCTCGCCGCGAAAGATGGGAAATACGTCTTATCTGGTGGAAGAGTTGGTTCGTAAACTGGATGGAGAAAGCAAAATCGTATTTGCCTATGACAGCGCCGCCTCTGCCTGCATTGACTGCCGCTATTGCTGGAAAAATGACGGTTGCAGCATTGATGATGCGATGCAGGAGATTTATAAGGATATTGAAGAAAGCGATCATATTGTTCTCGCTTCGCCGATGCAGTTTATGGGTTTGAGCGCACCGCTGCTCTGTGTGGCAAGTCGCTTTCAACGCTATTACGCCGCGAGAAAATTTCGAAACATTGAGCCGTTTGTTGTGCCCAAGAAAGGTGCGCTGATTTTGACAGGTGGCGGGGATGGCGGGACCAAGCATGCAGTAGCCGTGGCACGATTGATTCTTAAAGAAGTCGGTGCAGACCTATTAGCAAGCGCCATGTCACTGGGAACCGATACACTCAGCAGCAGGGAGGACACAAAGGCACTGGAAGAGATAGCAGCAATGGCAAAAATCTTAAACAGAGCTTGAAAAAAATAATAATAAGTGTATAATATCTATCACAGTATCTATGCGAAAGTGGCTCAGTGGTAGAGCATCGCCTTGCCAAGGCGAGGGTCGCGAGTTCGAAT
>CALFLU010000102.1 GCA_937880125.1 uncultured Eubacteriaceae bacterium | reverse complement strand
GGATGGCCTGCGGTGTGGGTGCCTGCTTAGGCTGCAACATCAAGACGAGGCAGGGAAACAAAAAGGTGTGCAGTGACGGACCCGTGTTTGCTGCGGAGGATGTGTTTTATGAATAGGCTGGAAGTGGATTTTCTGAATTTCAATTTAAAAAACCCTGTTGCGGCGGCTTCGGGAACCTTCGGATTCGGCAAAGAATACGCAAAGTATTATGACATCAATCAACTGGGCGCCGTTTCGTTGAAGGGACTGACGCTGAACAAAAAAGAGGGCAATGACGGTGTGCGTATCTGGGAGACTGCAGGCGGCATGCTCAACAGCATCGGGCTTGAAAACCCCGGTGTAGAAGCATTTGTAGAAACCTATGATGAAATAAAGTCGCGCATTCAGACGGTGAAAATCATCAATCTGGGCGGAGACAGCCTGGACGAATACATAGAAGGCGCACGCCTTTTAAACGAAATCGATATCGATATTTTGGAGTTGAATATCTCTTGTCCCAATGTGAAAAGCGGCGGCATGCTCTTTGGTGTCTGCGAAAAGTCGGCCTATGAGGTGACCCGCGCGGTGAAGGATATCACGCGTTTTCCGTTGATGGTAAAACTCTCACCCAATGTCACCGACATTGCGGCAATGGCCGCCTCTTGCCAGGAGGCGGGAGCGGACGCCTTGTCACTGATTAATACCGTGCAAGGCATGGCAATAGACATTCAAAACAGGCGGCCGGTGTTTGACAACATCTATGCGGGGCTCTCGGGGGCAGCCATTAAACCCATTGCGCTGCGCATGGTGCACCAGGCGGCAAAAGCCGTGGATATTCCCATTATGGGTATTGGCGGAATATACAGTGCTAAGGATGTTATTGAATTTTTGATGGCGGGGGCGCGGTGCGTGCAAATCGGCACTGCAGGGTTCATTCGCCCCACAAAATTGACGGAAATTTTGGCGGAACTGGACGAGTATTGTATAGAAAACAACCTTTCTTTAAAGGAAATTATAAATATCTTATAAGGCGGTAGATGAGATGAGCGAGCAGATATTAAAAATATTACAAGAGACCGAAGCTGTGTTGCAAGGACATTTTCTGTTGTCTTCGGGCAAACACAGCAGCGGCTATGTGCAGTGTGCCAAGTTGCTGCGCTATGCGGATAAGGCGGAGACAGTGTTGAAAGAGGCGGTTAAAAAATTACCGCAAAAGCCCGATATTGTCGTGGGTCCTGCCATGGGCGGTGTCATCGTATCCTATGAAGTGGGCAGACAGCTGGGTGTGGAGGGCATTTTCACCGAGCGTGTCGATAACATGATGATGCTTAGGCGCGGATTTCATATTGAACAAGGCGCGAAAATTCTCATCACCGAAGACGTGTTGACCACGGGCAAATCGACGAAAGAGACCATTGACGCGCTGGCCGGCTACGGCGGCGAGGTCATCGGCGTGCTTTGCATTGTGGACAGAACAAGCGGAAAACTGCCCTTTGATCTGCCTGTTTACAGCGCAATCAAATTGGATATAGAAACCTATGAAGAAGAGTCTTGCCCGCTCTGCAAGCAGGGCAGCACTCCCGTAAAACCGGGCAGCAGGAGGTTTTAGACGATGAAAAATATTTGTGTTCAAAACGGGAAAATCGTGCAACTGTATTTGGAAAACGGCGCCGTATTTAAAGGCAGGGGCTTTGGTTATATGCAGGAAGATGTTGTGGGCGAAGTCGTGTTTAACACAGGCATGACAGGATACCAGGAAGTGCTGACCGACCCGTCCTATTTCGGCCAAATTGTGCTGATGACCTATCCGTTAATCGGCAACTACGGCATCAATTTGGAAGACGACCAATCGCTCTATCCTAAGGTCAGGGGCTTTATCGTCAAAGAACTCTGCGAATACCCCAATAACTTTCGCTATGAGATGAATTTGAACGACTATTTGTACACACACAAAATTTTCGGCATGCAGGATTTGGACACGCGCTATTTGACAAAAACCATCCGCGACCACGGCGTCATGAAGGGGATTTTGACGACAAGAACGCTGGATAAAGAAGAAGTTGCGCAGTTGTTGACACCTTACAGCAACCGAGACGTGGTGGAGCATGTGAGCACAAAAGAAGTGCATACAGTGGGAGAGGGCCTAAGTCTTGCGGTGCTGGATTTTGGCATCAAACAAAACATTTTGGATACTTTTGTGAAAAAAGGCTGCAAGCTGACGTTGTTTCCCTACAATGCTTCAGCCGAAGAAATACTGGCCATAGAGCCTGATGGCATACTGCTATCCAACGGACCGGGGGATCCCAATGACTTGAAAGAGACGATTGATACCGTCAAAACACTCATTGACAAAAAGCCCGTGGTGGGCATTTGTCTGGGGCATCAGCTGCTTACGCTGGCCATGGGAGGAGAGTGCACGAAGCTTACCTTTGGTCACAGAGGCAGCAACCACCCGGTCAAGGATTTGCGAAAAGACCGCGTGTATATCACGAGCCAAAACCACGGATTTGTAACGACCAATCTGCCCGATGTGTTTGAAATTACCCATATCAATATGAACGACGGCAGCGTGGAGGGCATGAAACATAAAACCAAGCCGATTTTTTCCGTGCAGTATCACCCCGAGGCTTGCCCGGGGCCGGGAGATTCGGAATATATATTTGAAGAAATGATTGAGACAATCAAAGGGGGAGAGCACAATGCCTAAAGACAATTCGATTCAAAAGGTACTCATCATCGGCTCCGGCCCCATTGTCATCGGCCAGGCCGCGGAATTTGACTATTCGGGTACGCAAGCCTGCACGGCCATGCGCGAAGAAGGCGTGCAGACGGTGCTTGCCAACTCCAATCCCGCGACGATTATGACCGATACGGAAATTGCCGATGCGGTCTATATTGAGCCGCTGACCACGGAATACATCGAAAAAATCATTATCCAAGACAAACCCGACGCCATTTTGGCGGGCATGGGCGGCCAGACGGGGCTGAATTTGGCCGTGGACTTATACAAAAAAGGTATTTTGGACAAATACAACGTGCGCGTGATCGGCACCTCCATTGAATCCATTATCAAAGGGGAAGACAGAGACAGCTTTTGCCGCTTGATGGAAGAAGTTGACCAGCCGATCATCGAGAGCGAAGTAGTCAGCACCATTGAAGACGGCTTTGCTGTGGCGCGAAAAATAGGCTACCCTGTTATTGTCAGACCCGCCTACACCCTGGGCGGCGCCGGCGGCGGTATGGCGGAGGATCCTGCCGAATTGGAAACCATTCTTAAAAGCGGGCTTTCGCTGAGTTTTGGCAATCAAGTGCTCATTGAAAAAAGCATTAAAGGCTGGAAAGAAATCGAATTTGAAGTCATGCGCGACAGCAAGGGAAATTGCATCACCGTATGCAGCATGGAAAACATAGACCCCGTGGGCATTCACACAGGCGACAGCGTGGTCGTAGCGCCCTGCCAGACACTGAGCGACAAAGAGTTTCAGATGCTGCGCACCGCAGCGCTGAGCATTATCAGTGCCGCGGAAATCATCGGCGGCTGCAACGTTCAATTTGCGCTTAAACCCGACAGCTTTGAATATGCGGTCATCGAAATCAATCCTCGGGTGAGCCGTTCTTCGGCACTGGCTTCCAAGGCCACGGGATACCCCATTGCGAAAATTGCGGCAAAGCTGGCGTTGGGCTACGGGCTTGACGAAGTGCTCAACGCCGTAACCAAAAAAACCTATGCGTGCTTTGAGCCCACCATCGATTACGTGGTGGTCAAAATACCCAAATGGCCCTTTGACAAATTTGAATCCGACAACAAACTGCTGGGTACGCGCATGATGGCAACCGGAGAGACCATGGCCATCGGCGCAAACTTTGAGCAGGCATTGCTCAAGGCCGTGCGTTCGTTGGAAATAGGCAGTTTTTCACTGTGGCATGCGCCCTCAGAGGCACGCAGCATGGCGGAATTAAAAGAGCGCATCATTCATCCCGACGACGAACGCATTTTTGACATTGCCGCACTGCTCAGGCGCAAATACAGCTTTGAGAGAATTGCCCAGGTTACGGGCATTGACCGTTTCTTCATCGAAAAACTGCGTGGCATTGTGGAAAACGAAGAAATATTGACAAAAATGCGCCCTGAAGAGTTGAGCAAGGACTATTTGCGTGAATTGAAAAAACGCGGATTTGCCGATAAAGGCATCGCGGATTTAATGGGTGTGAAGGAAGAAGAAATTTTTAATCTGCGTAAAAAATATAATATTATCCCATCATATAAACTCGTGGACACCTGCGCTGCGGAGTTTGAAGCCGTATCGCCCTATTATTATTCCACTTATGATGATTTTGACGAAAGCGTCATCAGCGACAACAAAAAAGTCGTGGTTGTGGGCAGCGGCCCCATACGAATCGGCCAGGGGATCGAGTTTGACTATTGCTGTGTGCACAGCGTCTTTACGCTCAAAAAACAGGGCATTGAGGCCATTGTCATCAACAACAACCCTGAGACCGTGAGCACGGACTTTGATATATCGGATAAGTTGTATTTTGAACCGCTGGCGGAAGAAGATTTTTACAACATCATCGAAAGAGAAAAGCCCGACGGCGTAATTTTACAATTCGGCGGACAGACCGCCATCAAACTCGCCAATTTCTGCACAAAGAAAAATATTCCGATCATCGGCACGCAGCCCAAGAGCATTGACGCGGCGGAGGACAGAGAAAAGTTTGACGCGATTTTGGAAGAATTGCAAATCAACCGACCCCGCGGCAAAGGGGTATGGACGATGGATGAGGGCATTTTGGCGGCGGACGAGATTGGCTATCCGGTTTTGGTGCGCCCTTCCTATGTGCTTGGCGGCAGGGGCATGGAGATATGCTATGAGCAGGCATCGCTGGAAAAATATCTGCGGGACGCCTTTCGTTTTGATACGGAAAACCCCGTTTTAATCGATAAATATATCTACGGCACGGAGCTGGAAATTGACGCGGTGTGCGACGGCGAAGACGTGTTGATACCGGGTATCATGCAGCATCTCGAAAAGGCGGGAGTGCACTCCGGTGACAGCATCACGATTTACCCACCCGTGGATATGAAACAGGAAATCAAAGACAAAATCTATGACTATACCAAGCGTATTGCCACGAAGATGGAGGTCATGGGCATTATCAACATACAGTTCATCGAGCAGGACGGCGAGGTCTACATCATCGAAGTCAACCCGCGTTCCAGCAGAACGGTACCCTATATCAGCAAAATATCCGGATTGCCGATTATTCCCCTTGCCGTGCGCGTCTCCTTGGGCGAAAAGCTCAAAGACATGAAGTGCGGCACGGGGCTTTATGCCGAATCCGACTTATTCGGCATCAAAATACCAGTGTTCTCCACAGAAAAAATTCCGGGTATCGAGGCGGTGTTGGGACCGCAAATGCGCTCGACGGGAGAGGTCATGGGCGTGGCCGAAAATTATGAAGACGCGCTTTATAAAGGGCTGTGTGCGGCGGGAATGGACTTGGCGAAATTTAAAAATAAAATACTGATCACGCTGAACAATAACGACAAAGAGCAGTTTGTACCGCTGATAGCCAAACTGGCAGAGATGGATTTTGAAATTTTGGCTACCGCGGGCACAGCGCGCGCGTTGGAAGAACATGGCGTCAAAGCACAGGTGGTAAACAAAATCAAGGGGCAAAAGCCCACGATGCTGGACGTCATACGCGGCAGGGAAATTAATTTGATT